>NZ_DASYHS010000003.1:0-5254 GCF_035998295.1 Arenibaculum sp.
AGGAGAGCGGGGTCCGAGCGCCCAAAGTGCCGAAAGCACGATCCGGCTCTGGGCGGCATTCGTACGGAACCCCGTCAGTGCCGGTAGATGCGGCTTGCTGTCGATGGGGTTGCCCAACAATGCCTGGACCGAAGCGGTTTCATCATCGGCCCTGATGCACGTCGCGAGCGTTCTTCCGGCGATCGTCCAACTCGAAGAGAATGGTCCGGGCCC
This sequence comes from Arenibaculum sp., assembly GCF_035998295.1. Classification (NCBI taxonomy): domain Bacteria; kingdom Pseudomonadati; phylum Pseudomonadota; class Alphaproteobacteria; order Rhodospirillales; family Azospirillaceae; genus Arenibaculum; species Arenibaculum sp. The sequence goes on from NZ_DASYHS010000003.1 coordinate 214, forward strand.
GATCATCGATGCCCGCCAGAACCATCGCTTGAGCAGTTCGGCATTGCGCTGATGGGGATCTGGAAAATGTGCGAAGAACCTCGTCAGCACCACCAGAAGATAGCGGTAGGAGAGGAATGCGAAATGCGGCACCCCCGCTTCTTCCTGTAGAAAGGCGATGGCACGGGCGAGCGCGCGCTCACCTTCCCGGTAGGCGTCTTCCGGGCTCTCGTCGCCGAAATCACGCGCATGGCGCGCGGCCTCCGAGAATTCGGTCCGGATATCCCTCGTGATGTTCCCTCCCCGGCGGGCGAGAACGGCCTTCATCACCGTGTCGTCATCGATGACGCCGAATCCGCGTTCGGCATGGACGGACTCGGCGATCCGCTGGAAATTCCAGGGGTCCGCGCCGCCGCCGCTATGGAGTGCCGTGAAGACCTCCGCCAAGCTGAGGCGCTTGCCGTAATTGTTCATCCGATCGAAAATGTCTCGAAGTGTCTTCTCGTCGTCCTGTTCCACCAGATAGGCCGGAATCTGATATTCCCGGATCGATCTCGTGATCCTCGATACGTCATTCAGCTTGTCTCTGGCTTCCGGATGGTCGGAGAACCAGCGTATCAGCTTTTCCAGATCGAATATGACGGGGAGGGGAATGACGGAATTCGCGTTTCCTCTTCCCGGCTTTACAAAGTCGCCCTTTTCCAGATCATATGCGAGGGAAAACCTCTCGTCTTTCGCCCCGTCCTCCGTGAGGGCATTCGCGAGGCTCGTCAGTCTCTGCTGACCGTCCACTACCCACCAGCCTTCTTCGAATCTCCGCGCACGGAAATGCAGGGCGCCCAACCTGATGTCCGCGTCCGGGGCCTCTCGCTTCCACAGCAGCAAACTGCCGATCGGGTAGCCTTTGATGATGCTGTCGAACAGCCTTTGGACGTCCTGCCACTGCCAGCGAAGTGGCCGCTGGAATTCCGGGATCCGCATTTGTCCCGCCAGCGCAGAGTTCACCAGGTCCACTACGGAGTAGGTTCTTGCCGCGGGCTGAGAGACGGCGCTTTTCGACATTCGACCCTCAACGCAAACGAACCGGCCTTCCGCTTCCATGGCGCTTCGGAGTAGTCATGGGCGGACCGGCGCGGAGCCATCGTACTCCACCCTGACTTGGCCGTCGATGCAGGCGCGCCCGGAGCGTCGTACACGCCGAGGAGGATCCGCGGCCCGATGATTGCCGGGCCGCGTCCGACCGCTCTCAGTACGCGAACTCCGTGAAGACGTGGTCGACGTCGCCCTGCCAGGGGCCGCGGTAGCGTTCCAGCAGCTCGTCGGCCGGGCTGACGCCGGTCTCGGCGATCAGGGCCAGCGTCTCGATGAAGTGGCTCTCGTCGTCGCCCCAGCGGTCGTTGCGCGCGCGCCGCTTCAGCCCGGCGCGCGCGATCTCCAGCACCTCGGCCGCCAGCTCGCGCACCGTGCGCCCGCGGAACGGCGTGCGCAGGCCGAGGCGCGGCACGTCGCGGCGCAGGCCCGCGCGCTCCTCCTCGCTCCAGTCCTTCACCAGGTCCCAGGCCGCGTCCAGCGACGCGCCGTCGTAGAGCAGGCCAACCCACAGCGCCGGCAGCGCGCACAGCCGGCGCCACGGCCCGCCGTCGGCGCCCCGCATCTCCAGGAAGCGCTTCAGCCGCACTTCCGGGAACATCGTCGTCAGATGGTCGACCCAGTCCGTCAGCACCGGGCGCTCGCCCGGGAGGCCCGGCAGGCGGCCGTCCAGGAAGTCGCGGAAGCTCTGCCCCGAGACGTCGAGGTAGCGGCCGTCGCGGTAGACGAAGTACATCGGCACGTCGAGCGCGTAGTCGACGTAGCGCTCGATCCCGAACCCGTCCTCGAACACGAAGGGCAGGTCGCCGCAGCGGTCGGGATCGGTGTCGGTCCAGATGTGGCTGCGGAAGCTCTGGAAGCCGTTCGGCTTGCCCTCGGTGAAGGGCGAGTTCGCGAACAGCGCCGTCGCGACCGGCTGGAGCGCAAGGCTGACGCGGAACTTCCGGACCAGGTCGGCCTCGCTCGCGAAGTCGAGGTTGACCTGCACCGTGCAGGTCCGGGTCATCATGTCGAGGCCGAGGCCGCCCTTCTTCGGCATGTAGTCCCGCATGATGCGGTAGCGGCCCTTGGGCATCCAGGGGATGTCGGCGCGCGGCCATTTCGGGTTGAAGCCGAGGCCGAGCATGCCGATGCCGAGCTCGCGCCCGACCTCCTTCACCTGTCGGAGATGCTCATGGACCTCCTCGCAGGTTTCGTGGATGGTTCTCAGCGGCGCGCCCGACAGCTCGAACTGGCCGCCGGGCTCCAGGCTGACGCTGCAGGCGCCGTCGGTCAGCGCGATGACGTTGCCGTTCTCGACCACCGGCTCCCAGCCGAAGCGGGTCAGCCGGGTCAGCACCTCGCCGATGCCGTCCGGCCCCTCATAGGGCAGCGGCCGGTGGTCGGAGAGGCGGAAGGCGAACTTCTCGTGCTCGGTGCCGATGCGCCAGTCCTCGGCGGGCTTGCAGCCCTGCTCGATATAGGCGGCGAGCTGGCGCCTGTCGGTGATCGGCTCACCGCTCGACTTGGGGGGCGCGGACATGGATTCGGGTGCTCACATCTGTTCGGAGCTGCGAAACGGCGGGCGCTCGTCGGCGCCGCCCGTGGTCCAGTCCCCGGCGAGGGCCTGCCAGCAGGCGAGCGCGGCGATGGCCGCCGTATCGGCGCGCAGGACCCGCGGTCCCAGCCCGACCGGAACAACAAAGGGCAGCGCGCGCAGCCCGTCAAGCTCGTCCTGTGCAAAGCCGCCCTCCGGTCCGACGAGGACTGCGGCCGGCGCTCCGCGCAGCCGGGCCGCCGCCTCGGCGACGGGGGTGGCGTTCCCGGCCTCCGCGCACAGCAGCAGGTGCCGGCCCGCCGGCCAGGCGGCCAGGACGCGGTCCAGGCGCTCCGGCTCGCGCAGCTCGGGCACGCTGAGCCGCTCGCACTGCTCGGCCGCCTCGACCGCGTTCGCGCGCAGCCGGTCGAGGTTGACCCGCGCGACGTCGGTGTGCCGGGTCAGCACCGGCCAGATCACCGAGCAGCCGAGCTCGCTCGCCTTCTCGGCGACGGTATCGATGCGCGCGCGCTTGATCGGCGCGAACAGCAGCCACAGGTCGGGATGCGGCTCCTGCGCGCGGGTCCGGCGCAGCACGGCGAGGCTGCACCAGCCCTTCCCGATCGCGTCGATGCGGGCCAGCCATTCGCCGTCGCGCCCGTTGAACAGGGCGACCTGCGCCCCGCGCTCCAGCCGCAGCACCGTGCGCAGGTAGTGGGAGCGTTCCGCGTCCAGGCCGACGGCCGCCCCTTCGGCCAGCGGCTCCTCGACGTAGAGACGGGTCTCGGCGCGCGCGTCCATGTCCTCTCCCTTGTCCTCCTGCGGCGCGCGAGCTTAGCCAAACCGGACGGCGTTAGGCTAGGATGCGCCGCCATGACCCCACCCACTGCGCCCACCTCGCCCCGCCAAGCCGGCCATACCGACATCGCGAGCGGCGACTGGATCGACCGCCACGCGCCGGCGCGCCTGCGCCCGTATCTGCGCCTCGCCCGGCTCGACCGGCCGATCGGGACCTGGCTGCTGCTGTTCCCGTGCTGGTGGAGCGCCGCGCTCGCGGCCGGCGGGCCGCCCGGCGCGGAGCTTGCACGCCTGTTCGTCCTGTTCGCCATCGGCGCGGTCGTGATGCGCGGGGCCGGCTGCGTCGTCAACGACATCCTGGACCGCGACTTCGACGCGCGGGTCGAGCGCACGCGCGGCCGCCCGATCCCGAGCGGCCAGGTCAGCGTGCGCCAGGCGCTGGCCTTCCTGGCGCTGCTGCTGCTGGCGGGCCTGCTGGTCCTGGTGCAGCTCGACCCGGCGGCGGTCGCGCTGGGCGTGCTGTCGCTGCTGCTGGTCGCGACATACCCGCTGATGAAGCGCATCACCTGGTGGCCGCAGGCCTTCCTGGGGCTGACCTTCAACTGGGGCGCGCTGCTGGGCTGGGCCGCGGTGCGGGGCGAGGTCGGCCTGCCGGCGCTGCTGCTGTACGCGGGCGGGCTGTTCTGGACGCTCGGCTACGACACGATCTACGCCCACCAGGACAAGGAGGACGACGCGCGCATCGGCGTGAAGTCGACTGCGCTGCGCCTGGGCGAACGCTCCGGGACCTGGGTTGCCGCGTTCTACGCCGCGGCGTTCGCGCTGTTCCTGCTCGCCGGGCTCGCGGCCGGGCTGCCGGGCTGGTGGCCGGCCGCCCTGCTGCCGGCCGGCCTGCACCTGGCCTGGCAGTCGCGGGACTGGCGCCCGGACGATCCGGCCGACTGCCTCGCCAAGTTCCGTTCCAACCGCTGGTTCGGCTGGCTGGTGCTGGCGGCCATCCTGGCCGGCGGCCTCGCATGAAGGATGCCCCGCGATGAGCGAGCGCCACGCCCGCTTCGTGACCGACAACACCGCGCCCTCGTCCCCGCCCCTGGTGCCGGAGCTGCGCCTGCATCTCGCGGGCGAGGTGACGCCGCTGTGGCAGGCGACCGAGGCGTCGATGGAGCGCGAGGGCCTGCCCCCGCCCTACTGGGCCTTCGCCTGGCCCGGCGGCCAGGCGGTCGCGCGCTGGGTGCTCGACCACCCCGAGGAGGTGCGCGGGCGCAGCGTGCTCGACTTCGCGTCCGGCAGCGGGCTGGTCGCGGTCGCCTGCGCATTCGCGGGCGCGCGCCGCGTGCTCGCCAACGAGATCGACCCCTTCGCGGTCGAGGCGATCCGGCTCAACGCCGCGCTCAACGGCGTTGCCGGTGTCGGTGGCGCCGGAGGCGCCGGGGGCGTCGAGATCGCGGCCGAGGACCTGATCGGCCGGCCGCTGCCCGACGTCGACGTGATCCTGGCGGGCGACGTCTGCTACGAGCGCCCGATGGCCGAGCGCGCGACCGCGTGGTTCCGCGAGCTGGCGCACCGGGGCTGCACGGTCGTCCTGGGCGACCCCGGCCGCGCCTACCTGCCGAAGGACGGGCTGGAGCCGCTGGCCCGCTACCCGGTGCCGACCACCCT
>NZ_DASYHS010000049.1:0-26324 GCF_035998295.1 Arenibaculum sp.
CGGCATCGAGGCCGAGGTGATGAACGTCTTCACCGCATGCTCCTTCCAGGACCTGACCGGGCAGCGCACGACCAAGGTCATCAACGCGCTCCGCTACATCGAGCAGCGCGTCGCCGCCCTGATCGCGCTGTGGGGGCTGTCTGAGGCTGACGCCGGAAACCCGCCTCCGGGGCCGCAGGACACGCGGCCGGACGGGCATCTGCTGCATGGGCCGAGCCTGGACGGGATCGACCAGGGCGGGGTCGACCGCCTGATGGCGGGCGCCCCGGCGCAAGCCCGCGCCGGAACCGGCCCCGACGAGGGGCCGGGCAAGGAGCGGGAAGGGGAGCGGGAAGGGGGGCCGGACGAGCGGCCGCCGGGCCTGGACCAGTCGGCCATCGATTCGCTGTTCGGGTGAGCCGTACCTCGAACGCACCGGTGCCGCCCCGCTCCTGCAACATCTGACAAGGTGTGCTCGGCCATATTCTGATATATATTATTGCTGCGTTCCGGTAACGCCATGCCGTGCCGCTCCCGGCACGGGTAACGGAACGACGGGCCTTGCAGACGAACCGGGGGAATCTTGCGGACGAAACGGATCCTGACCCAGGGACGGGCCGGCGCCTCCAGCGCCTGCGCTTCCGAGGGCGACTGTTGCCGGCCGGTGGTGCAGCGGGCCTACAACGAGCTTCGCCGTTTCGGGCAACCGGAACGCTACGCCTTCGAGGCGGCGGTCACGGTGTACCGCTACTACCACCCGGCCGCGGCGATGCCGGACGCGGAGACGGTCGTGTCCCGCTGGGTGTGGGACGGCGTCCGCCACTAGGCCGGAGGACCGCCCCGGCGGCGCGTCAGCTGCCCCGGTAGGTGGAGTAGGACCACGGGCCGACCAGCAGCGGCACGTGGTAGTGGCCGTCCGGGTCGGCGATGCCGAAGCGGATCGGCACGAGGTCGATGAACGCCGGGACGGGCAGGGCGACGCCGAGCCTGCGGAAATGGTCTCCGGCATGGAAGCGCAGCTCGAACACGCCGGCCGCGAGGTCCCCGCCCTGCAGCAGCGGCTCGTCCGTGCGCCCGTCGGCATTGGTCGTCACGGTCTTCACCAGCCTCGTCGCGCCGTCGGTGCCGACGGCGTGAAGCTCGATCCGGAGGCCGCCGGCCGGCCGGCCGTGCGCGGTGTCGAGTACGTGGGTCGTGAGCCGGCCCATGCGGCGTCCTCCTCGTTCCTGCCCCTCAGGGCCGTACCAGGGCTTCCAGGCGGAAGCGGGCGATGCGCGCGACCTGGCCGAGCGCCGTCTCCATCTCGGCCCCCGCGTCGTTGCCGAGGCGCAGCGCGAAGGCGGCCAGGATACTTTCCTTGGTGTGCTCCCTCACGGCGACGATGAACGGGAACCCGAACCGTTCGCGATACGCGCGGTTCAGCGCGTCGAAGCGGGCGGCATCCTCGCGGCCGAGCGCGTCCAGCCCGGCGCCGGCCTGCTCCCCGGTCGAGGCCGTGGTCAGCAGGCGTCGGCGCATCGCCTCGCCGGCCAGTTCCGGATGCGCGCGCAGCAGGGCCAGCCGGTCCTCCGGCGCCGCCGCGCCGACGGCGGCGACCATGGCGCCGTGCAGTGCGTCGAGGCTGGCGAAGGGGCGGGACGGCCACGCCGCGTCCGCCACCCAGGGCGAGTGCTCGAATATGCCGCCGAGCGCCTTGCGGAAGGCGTCCCGGTCCATGGCGTTGATCTCGTCGAGCCCGATCATGGACCAGTGTTAGCGCGCCCGCGCGCCTTGCGCCAGAGGGACGGGCGCCAGAGGGACGGGCGCCGGCCGGCAATCTGTTGCGGCCTCCGGGCGCATGTCCGATACTGGAGGCGATGGCCGTGCGGGCCGCGATGGAGGAAGCATGACGGACTCCGTGCGATTCCTGCTCGGCGACCGCATCGAGACGGTCGCCGCGCCGGACCCGACGACGACGGTGCTCCAATGGCTGCGCCGGAACGGGCGCATCGGCACCAAGGAAGGCTGCGCGGAAGGCGACTGCGGTGCGTGCACGGTCGTGCTCGGCGAGCCGTCGGACGGCACGGTCCGCTACCGCGCCGTCAACGCGTGCATCCTGTTCCTGCCGATGCTCGACGGCCGGCAGCTGCTGACGGTGGAGGACCTGGAGGGGCCCGGCGGCGTGCTCCACCCGGTCCAGCAGGCGATGATCGACGCGCATGCGAGCCAGTGCGGCTTCTGCACGCCCGGCTTCGCGATGTCGCTGTTCGCCCTGTTCCACGACGGTGTTGCCGGCGGGGCTGCCAGCGGGCCGGCGGACGAGGAGGCGATCCAGGACGCGCTGGCGGGGAACCTCTGCCGGTGCACGGGGTACCGCCCAATCCTGGATGCGGCCCGGCGGGTCGCCGGCGGCGGCACCGACCGCTTCACGGCGCATGCGGGCGACGCCGCCGCATGCCTCGCGGCGATCGGGCGCGACCGCGGGCTGTCCTATCGCGCCCCGGACGGCCGGAGCTGGCATGCCCCGCGCAGCCTGGCGGAGCTCGCGCGGCTCGCCGCCGCCCATCCCGATGCCTGGCCCGACGCCTGGCTGGTGGCCGGAGCGACGGATGTCGGGCTGTGGGTGACCAAGCAGCACCGGCGCGCCGACACGCTGATCTGGCTCGGCGAGGTCGGCGAGCTGCGCGGGGTCACGGAAAGGGACGGCTGGCTGGAGATCGGCGCGGCGGCCACGTACCGCCAGGCGTTCCCGGCGATCGCGGCCCGGTGGCCCGGCTTCGGCGCGCTGCTCGGCCGGCTGGGCTCGACCCAGATCCGCAACTCCGGGACGATCGGCGGCAACGTCGCCAACGCCTCGCCGATCGGCGACAGCATGCCGGCGCTGATCGCGCTGGGCGCGCGCGTGGTGCTGAACGCGGGAGGGGCCGCGCGCGAGTTGGCGCTGGAGGATTTCTTCCTCGGCTACCGGAAGACCGCGCTGGCGGCGGGGGAGATCCTGGAGCGCGTCCGGGTGCCGCTCGCCGAACCGACCCATTTCGCGACCTACAAGGTCTCGAAGCGGCGCGACCAGGACATCTCCGCGGTCGCGGCCGGCTTCGCGCTGCGCCTCGACGGCGGCATCGTCGCCGAGGCCCGGCTCGCCTTCGGCGGCATGGCGGCAGTGCCCGCCCGCGCGCCCCATGCCGAACGGGCCCTGGTCGGGCAGCCCTGGACGGCCGACGCCGCGCGCGCCGCGATGGCGGCTCTCGACCGGGACTTCCAGCCGCTGTCGGACATGCGGGCCAGCGCCGGCTACCGCATGCTGGTCGCGCGCAATCTCTTGATGCGCTTCCTGCTCGAGACGACGGGCCGGGGCGAGAGCCTGGAGGCGCTGGCCCATGCGTGACGAAGCGAGCCTCCCCGTGGCACCGGTCAAGGGTGCCGCCGGCACCGCGCTCGCCCATGACAGCGCGCGCAAGCACGTCACGGGATCGGCGCTGTACACCGACGACCTGCCCGAGCTGCCGGGCACGCTGCACGCCCATGTCCTGCCGTCGCCCCGCCCGCACGCCCGCATCCTGCGCATGGACGCCTCGGCCGCGCGCGCGGCGCCGGGCGTCCACGCGGTGCTGACCGCGGCGGACGTTCCCGGCGAGGTCGACATCGGCCCGGTGTTCCCGGGCGACCCGGTGCTGGCGCCGGGGCTGGTCGAATGCGTCGGCCAGGCGGTCGCCGCCGTCGCCGCCGAGACGATCGAGCAGGCGCGCGCCGCGGCCGCGCTGATCGTGGTCGAGTACGAGGACCTGCCGGCGATACTGACCGCCGAGGAGGCGCTCGCCGCCGGCAGCTTCCTGTCGCCGCCGGGAGTGATGCGGATCGGCGACGCCGCGGCCGGCATCGCCGCCGCGCCGCGCCGGCTCGCCGGCACGTTCTCGATCGGCGGGCAGGACCATTTCTATCTCGAGGGCCAGGTCGCCTACGCCCAGCCGCGCGAGGACGGCGACCTGCTGGTCTACAGCTCGACCCAGCACCCGTCGGAGGTCCAGCACCTGGTCGCCAAGGTGCTCGGCAAGCCGGACGCCCAGGTCACGGTCGAGGTGCGGCGCATGGGCGGCGGCTTCGGCGGCAAGGAGACCCAGCCGGCCCTGATCGCCTGCATCGCGTCCCTCCTGGCCGATGCGACCGGCCGGCCGGTCAAGTACCGGATGGACCGCGACGACGACATGACGATGACCGGCAAGCGTCACGACTTCCTCGTGCGCTACGAGGTCGGCTTCGACGAGCGCGGCCGCATCCTCGGGATCGTGCTGGACCTGGCCGCGCGCTGCGGCATGTCGGCCGACCTGTCCAACGCGGTCGTCGACCGGGCCATGTTCCACGCCGACAACGCCTATTTCCTCGGCAACGCCGTCGTCACCGGGCATCGCTGCAAGACCAATACCGTCAGCAACACCGCGTTCCGAGGCTTCGGCGGGCCGCAGGGCATGGCCGCCATCGAGTACGTCGTCGACGAGATCGCGCGCAGCATCGGCCGCGACCCGCTCGACGTGCGCTGGGTCAACCTCTACGGCCGGTCCGACCGCAACGTCACCCACTACCATCAGCGGGTCACCGACAACATCCTGCCCGAACTGCTGGACGAACTGGAGACGTCGAGCGGCTACCGGTTCCGCCGCGCCGAGATCGACGCCTTCAATGCCGGCCACGCCGTCCTGAAGAAGGGGCTGGCGCTGACGCCGGTGAAGTTCGGCATCAGCTTCACCGCGACGCACCTGAACCAGGCGGGCGCCCTGGTCCACGTCTATGCCGACGGCAGCGTCCAGCTCAATCACGGCGGGACCGAGATGGGGCAGGGGGTCTACGTCAAGGTGGCGCAGCTCGTCGCGTCCGAGTTCCAGATCGACCTGGAGCGCATCCGGATCACGGCGACGACGACGGGCAAGGTGCCGAACACCTCGCCGACCGCCGCCAGCTCGGGCACCGACCTGAACGGCGCCGCGGCGATCGACGCGGTGCGCCAGATCCGCAACCGCATGATCCTGTTCCTGGCCGAGCATTACCGGACGGCCCCGGAGCGGGTCGTCTTCCGGGACAACCGCGTCCTGGTGGCCGGCGAGGCGCTGACCTTCGCCCAGGCCTGCCGCCTGTGCTACATGAACCGCGTCCATCTCAGCGCGGCGGGCTTCTACAGGACGCCCAAGATCTGGTGGGACCCTAAGGAGGCGCGCGGCCGGCCGTTCCTCTATTACGCCTACGGCGCCGCGGCGACCGAGGTGCTGGTGGACACGCTGACGGGCGAGTACCGCTTCGTGAGGGCGGACATCCTCCACGACTGCGGCACCAGCATCAATCCCGCGATCGACACCGGCCAGGTCGAGGGCGGCTACGTCCAGGGCCTGGGCTGGCTCACGATCGAGGAGCTGTGGTGGGACGCCGGCGGACGGCTGCGGACCCATGCGCCCAGCACCTACAAGATCCCGACCGGCCGGGACGTCCCGATCGACCTGCGCGTGCGGCTGGTCGCCAACCAGCCGAACCGGGAACGGGTCGTCCACCGGTCCAAGGCGGTCGGCGAGCCGCCGCTGATGCTGGGGATCGGCGGCTGGCTCGCGCTCAAGGACGCGGTCGCCGCCGTCGGCGGCCATCGCCTGCCCGTGCATCTCGACGCGCCGGCGACGCCGGAGCGCGTCCTGCTCGCCTGCGAGGACCTGCGCCGCCGCATCCCGGCCGCGAGCGCGCCGGCCGGCCCCGCCATGGACCGGTGAGGGTGCCGCCATGGCCGGCGACTGGCTGAGCGCGCTGCTGGCCTGCCGCGACGGCGGCGAGGCGGCGGTCCTGGTGACGGTCGCGGCCTGCGAGGGCTCCGCCCCGCGCGAACCGGGGACGAAGATGGTGGTCACGGCCGCGCGCCAGCACGGCACGATCGGCGGCGGCACGCTGGAGCACCGCGCCGTGCAGCAGGCGCGCCGCATGCTGCGGGACGGCGCGCGCGTCCCGGCCTTCGAGGACCTGCCGCTCGGCCCGGCGCTCGGCCAATGCTGCGGAGGACGCGTGACGCTGATGTTCGAGCCGGTCGTGCCGCCGTCTTCGACGCTCTACCTGTTCGGCGCCGGGCATGTCGGGCGCGAGGTGGTCGACGTGCTGTCCGGCCTGCCGGACCTCCGCATCGTCTGGGTCGACGGCCGGGACGAGCAGTTCCCGGCCGACCTGCCCGGCGGGGTGCGCCGGGTGGTCAGCGAGCTGCCGGAGGCCGAGGCGCTCGAAGCGCCGGCCGGCAGCGCGTTCCTGGTGATGACCCACAGCCACGATCTGGATTTCCGCCTGGTCGAGACGGTGCTGAGGCGCGGCGGGCATTCCTGGCTCGGGCTGATCGGCAGCGCGACCAAGAGGGCGCGCTTCCTGCGCCGGCTGGAGGCGCGGGGGCTGGACGCGCAGGGCCTGGTGTGCCCGATCGGGGTCGAGGGCATCCGCGACAAGCATCCGCGCGCCATCGCGATCGCCGTCGCGGCGCAGGTCCTGCAGGCGCTGGCCCCGGCCGCTGCCCCAGTCTCGGCCCCGGGTCCCGCGCCCGGCCGGGAACCAACCCGCCAGGGTTCGTGTTGAGCCGATCGTCCGGACTTTTCCCAAAGAACGAGGTTTTCCCGTGCGGCATCACGATGGTCGAGACGACTACATGAACGTCCAGGGTGTCGAACGTTGGGCTTCGATCCTCGGCGGCGGCGCGCTCGCCGCGGCCGGGATGCGCCGCGGGTCCACTCTCGGCACGCTGATGGCGCTGGCGGGCGGCGTCGTGCTCGCGCGCGGGATCATGGGCCACTGCGCCGTCAAGGCGATGATGATGGACCAGCCCCGCGAGCAAGGGGGCGGTACGGGGATCGAGACCGACCAGTTCCGCGAGCGCGACGGCTTCGAGGGCCGGACGGTGGCGCGGGACCGCGAGGCGGAGCGGCGCGACCGGCCCTGGAACAAGGTCGACGAGGCCTCCGACGAGTCGTTCCCGGCGAGCGATCCGCCGAGCTACAACCCGACCACGATCTGAGACCACGGCACCGTCGGGGAAGGGCGGCTCCGTCGCCGGAGCCGCCGCCAGGATTCAGAGGCCGAGCACGTCCTCCGTGCGGGCGTAGTCGAGGCCGTGGGCCTCGGCGACCGCTTGGTAGGTGACCTTGCCTTCGTGGACGTTGAGCCCCTCGCGCAGATGGACGTCGTCGGCGAGCGCGCGGCGGTAGCCCTTATCGGCGAGCGCCAGCGTGAACGGCAGCGTCGCGTTGTTGAGGGCGAAGGTCGAGGTGCGCGCGACGCCGCCCGGCATATTGGCGACGCAGTAGTGGACGACGTCGTCCACGACGTAGGTCGGCTCCGCATGGGTCGTGGGGCGCGACGTCTCGAAGCAGCCGCCCTGGTCGATGGCGACGTCGACGACCACCGCTCCCCGCTTCATGCGGGCGACCATGTCGCGGGTCACCAGCTTGGGCGCCGCGGCGCCGGGCAGCAGGACCGCACCGATCACCAGATCGGCGTTGAGGACGTGCTCCTCGATCGCATCGACGGTCGCGTAGATCGTGTTCAGCATCGCGCCGAACTGCAGGTCCAGCTCCTTGAGGCGCTGGAGCGACTTGTCCACCACCGTGACATGGGCCTCGAGCCCCATGGCCATGCGGGCGGCGTTCGTGCCGACCACGCCGCCGCCCAGGATCACCACCTTGGCCGCCGCGACGCCGGGCACGCCGCCCAGCAGGACGCCACGGCCGCCCTGCGCCTTCTCCAGGCAGTGGGCGCCGGCCTGGATCGACATGCGGCCCGCGACCTCGCTCATGGGGGCGAGCAGCGGCAGGCCGCCGCGCGCGTCGGTCACGGTCTCGTAGGCGATGGCGACGCAGCCGCTCTCCTGGAGGAGGCGGGTCTGCTGCTCGTCCGGCGCCAGGTGGAGATAGGTGAACAGGATCTGGCCCTTGCGCAGCATCCGGCATTCGGCGGGCTGCGGCTCCTTCACCTTCACCACCATCTCGGCCCGCGCGAAGACGTCGGCGGCATCGGGCACGATCTCCGCGCCCGCGGCGGCGTAGTCCCCGTCGTCGAGGCCGATCGAGTGCCCGGCCCCCGCCTGCACCAGGACCTGGTGGCCGTGATGGATCAGCTCGCGCACCGAACTCGGGGTCAGGCCGACGCGGTACTCGTGGTTCTTGATCTCCTTGGGGACGCCGACGAGCATGATGACTCCTTGGAATGATTCCTGCTGCCGACGGTCGCCGTCGGACGGTTCGTCGGGACCATAGCAGAAACCGCCGACAGGCACAGTCCTGCCACACTGTTGCGGCTACGTTGCGCTGCAACAATTCCGGCTGTGACAGTTCCGGGACTGGAACGGCAAAAGCAGGCCGGGTCCTCCGGAATATCCGTTCGCCACGACGACATCACGCCACCATCGGACGGCGCGAGGCGGCGGAGCGGTATCCGGCCGCCCATCCGCCACCGATGCCCCGGCGACCGGAATCATCGAATTCGAGGAGAATCGGGTCACTCAAGGCGTTGGGGCGGCCTGCTCGGGAACGAGCCACTCGACCCGGGCGCCGCCCTCCTCGGCGCCAAGCGCGGCGTGCAGGGCAGGGAGCACCGTCGCCAGCGTCCCGTCGAGGCGCCAGGGCGGGTTCACCAGCACCATGCCCGAGCCGTTCAGCCGCTGATGCGTGTCCTCGCGATGGATCGTCAGCTCGGCCAGGAGGATGCGCGGAACGCCGGAGGCTTCCAGGGCGTCGTGGAAGCGCCATACGGCCGGCCGGTCCTTGATCGGATACCACAGGGCCTTGATGCCGGCCGGCCAGCGCCGATGGGCGAGGGCCAGCCCGGCGACGAGCTGGTCGAACTCGTCCGGCGTCTCGAAAGGCGGGTCGACGAGGACGAGGCCGCGCCGCTCGGCCGGAGGCAGATGGGCCTTCAGGGCCAGGTAGCCGTCCATGTGATGCACCGCCGCCTGCCGGTCGTGGGCGAACTCCCGCTTCAGTGCCGCGGCGTCCTCGGGATGCAGCTCGGCCAGGACCAGCCGGTCCTGGGGCCGCATCAGCGCGCGCGCGAGGCGCGGCGATCCCGGATAGTGGCGCAGCCCGCCGCCGGCGTTCAGGGCCTCCACCGCCTCCAGATAGGGCGAGAGGTCCGGCGGCAGCGCCGCGCGCTCGCGCATCAGGCGCACGATCCCGCGCTCCGCCTCGCCGGTCCGGGTCGACGGGCCCGAGGCGAGGTCGTAGCGGCCGGTGCCCGCATGCGTGTCCAGCACGCAGTAGGGCGCCGGCTTGGCCCCGAGGTGCCGGAGAATCAGCGCGAGGACCGCATGCTTCATGACGTCGGCGAAGTTGCCGGCGTGAAAGGCGTGTCTGTAGTTCATGCCCGCTGGCTGAGGTGAATGGGTCGGAACGTGTGATCCGTACCCCAGATTGGGTCCGCCCCTTCAGAAAAAAAACGGGCCGCCGAGCGACCAGATCGCCAGGCAGCCCGTCGCCCGGGGGGTCGGACCTCTGTGCGGCCGTCAATACATGTGGTCGGCCGACGCAATCTGCCGATTGCGGAATTTCTGGCGCGTCTCCGGCGCGATGCCGGGCGCGGTGCCGTCCGGGCAGTGGGCCGCGTCCAGGATGGAGGCCCCCTCGGCGGCGAGAGCGGAGAGATTGCCGTGCACCTTGCAGACATAGGCGAGGCGCTGCCGCTGGGAGCCGCCCTGGTAGCGGGCCACCGCCTTCGTCCAGCTTCCCGTCTCGATCCTGAGCCGCTTCAGGTAGCGCGCGGCGTAGAAGACGTTGGCCCTGGGATCGAGGATGCGGTCGACCGGCTTGAAATGTTCCTTGTGGTACGTGAGCGAGATCTGCATGCAGCCGACCATCACGTTCTTGCGGAGCCGTCCGGCCGGGTCGCGCAGATGCGCCCGCGCTTCCTCGCGGCTCGCGGCCATCACGGGGCGGCCGCCGACGTTGAGCGCGTAGGGCTGGGGGACGCCGCCCATGCCGCTCTCGACCAGCGCGATGGACAGCAGCAGTCCCGGGGGGAGGTCGTGCTCGCGCTCGGCCTCGATCGCGTAGTCGGTGCACTGGGCGGCTTGCGAGGGGGAGGCCTGGAAGAGGATCGCGACCATCAAAGCCGCCGAGGCGATCGCCGCGCGAACTCGAAGATGCGCCGTACGCGCAGTCTCCACCATCTTCCATCCCTCCTGCGTACGCCCGCTTGCGCGCGGGCACCGTGCCGGACTGCACGGATTTGAACACCGGTCGCCGATACGTGTACGGCGGCCGCCTCCTAGAAGAACGATCACGATGCGCGGGAATGCAGCATCTCCCGAAGATGTCCCAGAATTTGTCCTTACCGTCAACGGCGTTGCGGAGGTGTTGCCAAATCGGAAGGGGAGGCCATTGCTCTTCGGCGGTAACCGTCGCATATAGCTGCCGCAGCTTCACCCGGACGCCCAACGTGATCGACACGCCGTACGGCTTCATGCCCTCGGATGCCGAATCGGCTGTCGCCGACGGCACCCCCACCCCCACCTCCACCAATGTCCAGATGTCCCCGGGCGAGGCCGCCCTCGCCGAAGCCCGCGCGCTCCGCGACGCCGGGCTGACCGCCGCGGCGGAGCGCCGGCTGCGCGACGCGCTGGCGGCCGATCCCGGCCACGCCGAGGCCCATGGCGCGCTGGCCGAGCTGTTCGAGGACGACGGGCACGCGGCGGCCGCGGCGGAGCAGTTCGGCCGGGCCGCCGCGCTGGACGCCGGCCGGACCGACTGGCTGCGCGGGCAGGCCCGGACGCTGGCGCTGGCCGGGCGGCCGGAAGAGGCGGTGGCCGCGTGCCGCGAGCTGCTGGCCCGGCGGCCGGATTCGGCGGCGGCCCACCGCGAGACGGCGCGCCTCCTGCTGCAGCTCGGCTCGGCCGGCGAGGCCGCCGGCCATCTGCGCGAGGCCCTGTTCCTGGACCCCTTCGACGTCGACACCGCCGTCCGGCTGGGCGAGGCGCTGCTCGCGGCGGGCGAGCCGGTCGCCGCGATCGAGGCGGTCCAGCCGGCGCTGCGCCGCGATCCCGACCGGCCGGAAGCCCTGGTGGCGGCCGCGCGCTGCTGGATCGCGCTCGACGAGCCGGCCAAGGCCGAACGCCTGCTCCACCGCGCGCTCGCGGCCGATCCCGAGGACCGGGCCGGCGCGGGGCCGGTGCTGGCGGGCCTTGCGGCCGTGCCCGCCGGCGCGCTCTCGAGGAGCTATGTCCGGGCGCTGTTCGACGGGTATGCCGACCGGTTCGAGGAACATCTCACCGGCCGGCTGCAGTACCGCGCACCCGAGGTGCTGCGCGAGATGGTCGACCGGGCGGTGCGCGGGCTGCCCCCGGAGGCCGGGCGCCGCGGGTTTCCCGGCGCGGTGCTGGACGTCGGATGCGGCACGGGGCTCGCCGGGCCGGCGTTCAGGGACCTGGCGTCGAGGCTGCACGGCGCCGACCTGTCGCCGCGCATGGTCGCCAAGGCGGCGGCGCGCGGCGTCTACGACCGGGTGGACGTCGCGGAGTTCCACGACGCGCTGGCGGCCGAACCCGGCGCCTGGGACCTCGTGGTCGCCGCCGACGTCCTGGTCTATCTCGGCGATCTGGGTTCCGTCCTCGCCGCCGTCGCCGGCGGCCTGGCGCCCGGCGGGCTGTTCGCGGCCACGGTGGAGACCTGGGACGGTGACGGATGCCGCCTCGGCCCCTCGCGCCGGTACGCCCATGGCGAGGACCACGTCCGGCAGCGGGCCGCCGCCGCCGGGCTGGAACCGCTGCTGGTCGAGCCGGTATCGGTCAGGACCGAGCGGGGGGCGCCGGTGCCCGGGCTGGCACTGGTGCTGCGCCGGGCGGCCTGATCGGCCCTCTCGTCAGCCTTCCGGGCGGGGTGGCGGCGGGACGATGCGGACGAGACGGTCCGTCTCGCCCTCCACATGCCATTGCGCGGCCAGCGCGCCGTCGTCCCGGAACAGGATCTCGAGCCAGTTGCGCATCCTGATGAAATGCCGCCCGCTGCCGGGGAGCGGCACCATCTCGATCGTCAGGCCGTCGCGGATCGTCTCCACTCCCCGGGCCAGCCGCTCCAGGATCTCGACATAGACCCGCGACGGCGCTGGATGGGCGATGCCGGAGGAGGTGAGCTGCCAGATCTGGTGCCCGGGCCCCCGGATCACAGCCGAATAGCCGAGATGAACCTCGCCCGAGAGGACGGTGACCCGGACGCGCCGGCGCACCGCGTGGTCGCCGAGCAGACGCAGCAGGCGCAGCCATTCGCCCTCGTGCGCGTAGCTGCGCCACTGGTCCCGCAGGTCGTCCTCGAGCCGCATCTGGCCCGGCAGGGCATTGGCCAGGCGCTCCACCGCGTTCAGGTTCACGAAGGCCAGCGGGACGCCCGACATCAGGAGCAGGTGGCGCACGCCCGACAGCCGGTCGAGCCAGCGCGGCAACTCGCTCCAGCTCCGTTCCGACAGGATCCGGTCGGGCCGCCGCTCGCTGCGCAGGTCGAGGGCCAGCAGGCCGACCCCGCCCATCCGGAAGCCCTGGGTGAAGGTGCCGATCCCGGCCCCCCAGCAGCTCTCCGCGGGCACGGCCGGGTCCATGGCGACCTGGAACAGGCTGAAGCATTGCCGCGCCACTCCGTACACGCCCCGGAACACCGGGCTGTCGAGCCGGTCCTCGGGATGGGAGCCCCATCCGTCGAAGATGTCGTGGTCGTCCCACATCATCACCGAGGGCACGGAGGCGAGGAGGGCGGCGATCTCCGGCTGGCGCCAGAGCCGCAGGTACAGGCCGACGTAGAAGTCCTCCACCTGCTCCGCCATGGACGGGGTGAAGGGCGCCGTGAGGCGGTCGCGCGCGGGCAGGGACCGCCAGGCGACGAGGGACGGGCAGTCGGTCCAGACGGCGTCGGCGTAGAGCTGGTCGCCGCCGTGAAGGAGGAGGTGGTAGGGCCGGGTGCGATGGCGGCCGAACAGATGCGCCCAGCGGGCGTTGCGGAAACCCGGCTGGGCGAACGCCCCCTCGTCCTCGGCGCCGTTGCACGACGCGAAGGCGAAGCGCGGCGGTTCGGAGAGCCCCGGCACGGCGACGTAGTGCCGCTCGCCGCCCGCGAGGCCGTAGCCGACCCGGGTCTCGCCCGCATCCTGCGGCACGGAGAAGTCGTAGATCCAGAAATCCCGGTCGCGGTGGCGGGCGAGATGACGCGGCCTGGCCGCCGGCGGGCCCCCGTCCACCGTCAGGGCCGGCGGCGGCTCGTCCCCGCGCTCCAGGACGTAGAGGGCGGACGCGTGCCAGTCCCCGCCCCCGGTTCCGCGGAAATGGAGGACGGGTCCCAGCAGGGGAGCGATGTCGCGTCGTCTCGTGATCGGATATGCCATCGGCCGTTCTGCTCAGGGTCCCGTCCCGAGATGGGCGGACAACCCTCCGGAAGGAAGGGAGGCCCACGGAAGGAAGGAAAGTGGTGGTGGCGTCGCTGGTCTCCCATGCCATACCCGAGGCTTGCCAGAATCGCCGGTGGAGTGCCAGATTGCGGCCATGCCCGAGAAATTGAAAACATCCGAGCCGAGCACCCCTCTCGGATTTGGCGAGTTCGTGGCCCTCATCGCCCTGATGATGGCGCTTACCGCGCTCGCGATCGACATCATGCTGCCGGCGCTGCCGGAGATCGTCGGCGCCCACGGGGTCACCGAACCGAACGACCGCCAGCTCGTCGTGACGGCCTACCTGATCGGCTTCGCGGCCGGGCAGCCGTTCCACGGCCCCCTGTCCGACCGCTTCGGCCGCAAGCCGGTCCTGACGGTGGGGCTGCTGATCTTCGCCGTCGGCGCCGCCGCGGCGATCGTCGCGCCCAGCTTCGCCTGGATGCTGGCCGCACGCGCCCTCCAGGGATTCGGCGCCGCCGCGCCGCGGGTGGTCGCCATCGCCGTGATCCGCGACCGCTTCGCCGGCCGGGACATGTCGCGGGTGATGTCCTTCGTGATGATGGTGTTCATCATCGTGCCGGTGCTGGCGCCGACGCTGGGCGAGGGCATCGTCCGGCTCGGCTCCTGGCCGTGGATCTTCGCGGCCCTGCTCCTCGTCTCGCTCCTGGCGCTGGGCTGGGCGGCGCTGCGGCTGCCGGAGACGCGGCCGCCGGAAGACAGGGAGCCGCTGTCGGGAGCGCAGCTCCGTGCCGCGCTGGCGCAGGTCGTCGGCACGCGCAAGACGCTGGGCTACACGGTGGCGCTCGGGTTCATGTTCGGCACGCTGATGAGCTACATCGGCAGCGCGCAGCAGATCTTCGTCGACGTCTACGGCCTGGGCGAGCTGTTCCCGCTGATGTTCGGCGCCGTCTCCTCGGTCGTGGCGCTCGCGGCGTTCACCAATTCGCGGCTGGTCGGGCGCCTGGGCATGCGGCGCGTGTCGCATCTGGCCCTGCTCGGCTTCGTCGCGGCCTCGGTGCTGACCGCCGTCGCCGGGTTCCCGGGGCATCCGCCCCTGGCGGCGTTCGTGGCGTTCCTCGCCGTCTCGTTCTACTGCTTCGGCCTGGTCGCGCCCAACTTCAACGCGCTGGCGATGGAGCCGATGGGCCGGGTGGCCGGCATGGCGTCCTCCTTCATGGGCTTCTACACGACCGCCGCCGGGGCGTTCTTCGGCTGGCTGGTCGGGCAGGCCTTCGACGACAGCGTCCGCCCGCTGACGGTCGGCTTCGCCGCACTCGGCGTGCTGACGCTGGCGTGCGTGCTGTGGACCGAGGGCGGCAGGCTGATGCGGACCCGCGAAGAGGAGACGGCGGTGCCGCGGGCCGGCTGAGGCCGGCCCGCCGGTCACCCCCCGGCCGGCTGACGCCGGCCCGCCGGTCACGCCCGGCCGCTCAAGCCTTTTGCTCCCAGCCGCCCCGTTCGGTCTGCTGCCAGTAGCTCAGCTCGTGGCCGCCGTCCTTCCAGTCCTTCCAGCGCTGGCGGGCGTCGGCGACGGCCGCAGGGTCGTTGCCGTCGAACAGGTCGCAGATCCGCTCGTATTCCCCGGCGAGGCCCGTCCGGGCGCCGTCCGTCAGGAACAGCACGTTCGCCCGGTTCGGGTTCTCGTCCCGGTCGGTGAGCCACACCGGCTGCAGGTCGGCGTCGCCCTCGGACGCGGTGCCGTGCGGCAGGAAGCTTTCCTTCCTGTAGCTCCAGAGGTGCTGGTTCAGCACCTCCACCCGCTCCGGCGAGCCGGCCATCACCACGGCCCGCCAGCCCCGCTCGAGCGTCATCTCGAGCATCTGCGGCAGCACGTCCTCGAGCGACCTGCGCAGGAGGTGATAGAAGCGGACCTCGCTCATGCCTCGCAGGTATCGGCCACGAACCGGTCGAGCAGCCGCACGCCGTAGCCGGTGCCGCCCTTCGGGGTGATGGGCGCGTCCTTCTTGGACCAGACGACGCCGGCGATGTCCAGGTGGGCCCATGCGGTCCCGTCCTCGACGAAGCGCTTCACGAACGCCGCGCCGACCGAGCTGCCGGCGTTGCGGTCGCCGCTGATGTTCTTCACGTCCGCGGCATCGGAGTTGATGGCCTTGTCGAGCGTGTCGGCGATCGGCATGCGCCACAGCTTCTCGCCGGTGAGGCGCCCGGCTTCGAGCAGGCGGCCGGCGAGCTCGTCGTCGTTCGAGAACAGCCCCCCGTACTCAGTGCCCAGCGCGATGATGATCGCGCCGGTCAGGGTGGCCACGTCGATCACCATGCGGGGCTGGAACGTGCGATGGGTGTAGGTGAGGGCGTCGGCCAGCACCAGACGGCCTTCGGCGTCGGTGTTCAGCACCTCGATCGTCTGGCCGGACATGCTGGTCACGATGTCGCCCGGACGCTGCGCCGTGGCCGAGGGCATGTTCTCGACCAGCCCGACCACGCCCACGACGTTCGCCTTCGCCTTGCGTCCGGCCAGTGTGCGCATCAGGCCGACGACGGCACCGGCGCCGGCCATGTCCCATTTCATCTCTTCCATGCCTTGGGCGGGCTTGATGGAGATGCCGCCGGTGTCGAAGGTGACGCCCTTGCCGACGAAGGCGACGGGCCGGGCGTCGGCGGCGTCGGGAGCGCCCTTCCAGGTCATGGTCACCAGGCGCGGCGGGCGGGCGCTGCCCTGGGCGACGCCGAGCAGCGCCCCCATGCCCAGCTTCTTCATCCGCTTCTCGTCCAGGACGTCGACCTCGACGCCCAGCTCGGCCAGTTCCCGGCACCGGTCGGCCAGGGTCTCCGGGTAGAGGATGTTGGCCGGCTCGCTGACGAGGTCGCGCGTCAGGAACACTCCTTCGGCGACCGCGTCGAGGCGCGCCATCAGCTTCTTCGCCGCCTGGTGGCCGGCCGTGTGCAGCGTCAGCTTCTTCAGGCTCGGCCTGTCCTCCTTCTTCTCCTTCGTCCGGTACTTGTCGAAGCGGTAGGAACGCAGCCGGGCCCCGAAGGCGATCTCGGCCGCGGCGGCCTCCGGCTTGAGGGCGGGGATCTCGGGCAGGTCGACCAGGATCGCGGCTTCGGTGCTGCGCGCGAGGCTGGCGTAGGCCGTGCCGCCGGCCTCCTGCAGCGCCCGGTCGTCGATCTTGTCCGCGGGGCCGATCCCGACGATCAGGATCCGCTCCAGGTCCAGCTCCGCGGGCGGGAAGACGCTCAGGACCTCGCCCGGCTTGCCGGCGAAGCGGGCGGCGGCCATGGCCCGGGCGAGCATCCCTCCGGTCCGCTGGTCGAGGTCGGAGCCCACGGGACCGAGGCGGCGCTCCTGCGTCGCGAGGATCGCGATCGAGCCGGACTTCGGAAGGGACGGATCGGAGAAACTGAGCTTCATGTCGTTTCCTTCTGCGTGATGCCCGCGAGGCGGCACATGGCGGCGGATGGGTTGTCTCCGACGCCAAGAATGGATAAAGAACGGCGTCACGACGCTGTCAAGCCAATGCCGTCCGCCTCCTTTGCGCCACGGTTGGGTAAGATGGTCGGCGGGCGGCTGCATGCCGCCGGTACCAGCTCGGCCGGGAGGACCCCTCGGCCGCGGCTCCGGCACAGGGGGCCCGCTCCGGCCAGGTCAACGCGCTCATGAATCGTCTGTCGCTCTACCTGCTGCGCCACCTGATGGTCGCGATGCTGTTCGTCACGGCCGGATTGACGCTGATCATCTGGCTGACCCAGGCGTTGCGCCTGCTCGAGGTCGTCGTCGACGGCGGCGCGCCGGTCGGCCTGTTCCTGAAGCTGATGCTCGTCACCCTGCCGACCTTCCTGGCCGTCGTCCTGCCGATCACGCTGCTCGCGGCGATCCTGTTCACCTACAACCGGCTGACCATGGACAGCGAGCTGCTGGTGATGAGGGCCGCCGGCGTCGGCCCGGTGGCGCTGGGCCGCCCGGCGCTGCTGCTCGGCATCGCGGTCACGCTCGCCTGCTATGCGCTGACGCTGGAGGTCGCACCCTGGGCCAACCGGGAACTGGTGCGGATGGAGCGGCTGGCGCGCAGCAGCTACTCGACGGTCTTCCTGCGCGAAGGCGTGTTCAACGACGTCGGCGACGGGCTGACCATCTACATCCGCCGGCGCCGCCCCGACGGCGAGCTGGAAGGCCTGCTGATCCACGACACGCGCGTCCCGGGAAAGCCCGCGACCGTCATGGCCGAGCGCGGGGCGACGGTCGAGGGGGACGCCGGGACGAGGGTCGTCGTCTACAACGGGCATCGCCAGGAGGTCGACCTCGCGACGGGGCGGATGTCCCGGCTCCTGTTCGACAGGTACGCGGTCGACCTGCAGGTCTTCGAGCCGGAGTTCGCGTCGCGCGTCCCCGACCCCCGCGAGCGGAGCGTCGGCGAACTCCTGGACGCGCGGGACGATCCGGCAGCGCTCGGTATGGATGCGTCGCGCCTGTCGTCCGAGCTGCACCAGCGGCTGACGGCGCCGCTGGCCGGGATCGGCTTCGCGGTGATCGCGCTCGCGGCGATGCTGACCGGGGAGTTCAACCGCCGCGGCCAGTCGCGCAAGGTGCTCGGCGCGGTGCTGGCGGTCGTCCTGCTCCAGAGCGCCGGGCTGGGAGCGGCGAACGTCGCGGCCAACCGGCCGGGCATGGTGCCGCTGCTGTACGTGCTCGCCGTTCTGCCGACGCTCGCGGGGGGCTGGATGCTCCTGCGCGGCGGCGCGCTGCGCACGCCGCTGCGCCGTCAGGCCGGCCGTCCCGCCGGAGCCGCGCCATGAGGATGTCGCCGACGCTGTCGGCCTATATCGGCCGGCAATTCCTTTTGTGGTTCGCGGGCATGATGCTCGCGATCCTCGCGATCGTCTTCCTGCTCGACACGGTCGAGCTGCTGCGCCGCGCGGCCGGAAAACCGGATGCGACGTTCTGGGTCGTCGTGCGCATGGGGCTGTTCAAGCTGCCCGCGATGGCGCAGGAGGCGTTCCCGTTCATCGTCCTCTTCAGCGCGATGTTCACCTTCTGGCGCCTGACGCGCAGCCAGGAGCTGGTCGTGGCGCGTGCGGTCGGGGTCTCCGCCTGGCAGTTCCTGGCGCCGGTGCTGGTCCTCGCCCCCCTGATCGGGGCGTTCCAGATCACCGTGGTGAACCCGGTCGGCTCGGTGCTGGTCGCCCAGTTCGAGAGGATGGAGGACCGCTACCTGCGCGGCCGGGCGAACGAGCTCGCGGTCGCCCGGTCGGGCCTGTGGCTCAGGGAGGTGACCGATGAAGGCCAGTTCCTGGTCCATGCCGGCTCGGTGACGCCGGGCTCGCAGGAACTGAGGGACGTGGTGATCTTCGAGCTGGAGGGGGACGAGGAGTTCGTCTCGCGGGTGGATGCCCCTTCCGCGACCCTGGAGGACGGCTACTGGGTGGTGCGCGACGGCTGGTACAACCGCCCCGACCATCTGCCGGAACTGCTGGCGGAGCACCGGGTGCCGACCGACCTGACCTTCGCGAGGATCGCGGAGAGCCTCGCCCCGCCCGAGACGATGTCGTTCTGGGAACTGCCCGGCTTCATCGCGACGCTCGAGGCGACGGGGATCTCCGCGGTGCGCCACCGCCTCCACTACCAGTCGCTCCTGGCGCAGCCGGTGCTTTTCTGCGCCATGGTGCTGTTCGCCGCCGCGTTCTCGTTGCGTCAGACCCGCCGGGGGGGCACCCTCCTGATGGTGGCGGGCGGGGTCGTGACCGGCTTCGTGCTCTTCCTGCTGTCCGACGTCGTCCTCGCCTTCGGGGTCTCGGAGACGATCCCGGTGCCGATGGCCGCCTGGGCTCCCGCGGCCGCCAGCCTGCTGATCGGGATCGCGGCCCTCCTGCATCTGGAGGACGGATGACGACCGTGGTCCCGTGCCGAAGAACCGAACCTGCAAGCGCCGAAAGTATCCGATGATGCACGCACATTTCCTCCATCGCACGCTGCGCGCCTGCACCGCCGTGCTGGTCGCCGCCACGGTCCTCGCGGCAGCGCCGGCGCTCGGCCAGTTCTCGCCGCGCCAGCCGGCCCCCGCGCAGGGCCCCCAGGCACCGGCTCCCCAGGCAGCTCCCCAGGCGGCTCCCCAGGCGGCTCCCCGGGCGGTACCAAGGGCGCCGGCTCCCCAGGCGGCGCCCAGGGCGCCGGCCCCGGCCGCCGCTCCCGCGGCACCGGACTCTCCGGCGTTTTCCCAGGGCGGGCAGCTGGTCACGCGGATCGCCGCCGTCGTCAACGACGACATCATCTCGCTGACGGACATCCAGGGACGCCTCCAGCTCGCGCTGTTCTCGTCCGGCCTGCCGGACACGCCCGAGACGCGCCAGCGGCTCGGCGGGGCGGTCCTGCGCACGCTGATCGACGAGCGGCTGCAGCTGCAGGAGGCGGAGCGCGCCAGCATCAGCGTCTCGGAGCGGGAGATCGAGGAGGCGCTCGGGCGGATCGCGCAGCAGAACGGCACGGACCTGGAGAGCCTGAAGCGGACGCTCGCCGAGCGGGGCGTCCCGCTTTCGAGCCTGGAGGCGCAGGTCCGCGCCGGCATCGCCTGGGCGAAGCTGGTGCAGCGGCGCCTGCGCCAGCAGGTCGAGATCGGCGACGAGGAGATCGACCTGGTGCTGGAGCGCCTGCGGGCCAATGCCGGCAAGCCCGAGTATCTCGTCGGCGAGATCTTCCTCGCGGTCGATTCGCCCGACCAGGAGCCGGAGGTCCGCGCGCTCGCCGAACGCCTTTTCGACCAGATCTCCGGCGGGGCGAACTTCCCGGCGGTGGCGCGCCAGTTCTCGCAGTCCGCGGGCGCCGCCAACGGGGGGGACATCGGCTGGGTCCTGCCGGGCCAGCTTCCCGAGGAGGTGGACCAGCAGCTGCGCGCGATGCGCCCGGGACAGCTGTCCCGGCCGATCCGCAGCGTCGGCGGCTACCACATCCTGCTGGTCCGCGACCAGCGGACCGTCACGGCCGGCGATCCCCGGGCGGTCGAGCTGTCGCTGAAGCAGGTCTTCGTCCCGCGCGAGCCGGGCATGGACGATGCCGCGCTGCAGGCCCGGGCGGCCGGGCTGCGGGCGGAACTCGCCGGCTGCGAGGCGATGGACGCCAGGGCGGCCGCCTCCGCGGACGGCGTCTCCGGCGATCTCGGCACCGTCAAGGCCGGCGACCTGCCGCCGCAGATCGCCGAGGTGGCGCTCGGCCTCCAGGTCGGCGAGCCGAGCCCGCCGCTGTTCAGCGACCAGGGGGCGCTGATCTTGATGGTGTGCTCCCGCAACGCCCCCGAGACCGGGGCCGAGCAGCGCGACCAGATCCGCGAGGCGCTCGGCGCCCAGCGCCTGGACATGCTGCAGCGCCGCCTGCTGCGCGACCTCCGGCACGCCGCCTTCGTGGACGTGCGCGTGTGAGCGCAGGTGTGAGCCCACGTGTGAGCCCACGGCCGCTCACCCTCACTCCGCCGGGGTCGGCGGGATGAGCCGGATCGACGCGCTGCCGCCGCTGCGCGAGGTGATCGCCCGGCACGACCTGGGTGCGCGCAAGGCGCTGGGCCAGAACTTCCTGCTCGACCTCAACCTGACCCGCCGGATCGCGAGGGCCGCCGGCGACCTGTCGGGAGTGACCGTGGTCGAGGTCGGGCCGGGCCCGGGCGGGCTGACGCGCGCGCTGCTCGACACCGGGGCGGCGCGGGTGGTCGCGGTCGAACGCGACCTGCGCTTCATCGCGGCGCTGGACGACCTCGTCGAGGCGGCGGAGGGGCGGCTGGAGCTGGTACGGGCGGACGCCCTGGAAGTCGATGCCGTGGCGCTGGCACCGGAACCGCGCGCGGTGGTCGCCAACCTTCCCTACAACGTCGCGACCCCGCTGCTGATCGGCTGGCTGAAGCGGATCGAGGCGTTCCGCAGCCTGACGCTGATGTTCCAGAAGGAGGTCGCCGACCGGCTGGCCGCCGCTCCCGGCGGCAAGGACTACGGGCGGCTGTCCGTGATCGCCCAGTGGGCGGCGGAGGTCCAGCCGATGTTCAACCTGCCGGCCCAGGCGTTCACGCCGCCGCCGAAGGTGATGTCGACGGTCGTCCAGCTCCTGCCCCGCAGGGAGCGGGAGCCGGCGGAGTGGAGCGCGATGGAGGCGGTGACGGCGGCCGCGTTCGGCCAGCGCCGCAAGATGCTGCGCCAGAGCCTGAAATCCCTGGGGGATGCCGAGGCGCTGGCGGCTGCGGCCGGGCTCGACCCGACGGCGCGCGCAGAGGTGGTCCCGGTGGCAGGCTACGCGGCGCTCGCCCGGGCGTGGCGGGCAGGGAGCCGGGAGGACCCGGGGGAGCACGCGACGCAGAGAGGGACCAAGCGCCGGTAGGGCTGGATGATCCCGCCTTTCGGTATCAGGCCCGGTTTCCGGCCGCGTCCGCCGCTTCGAAATGAGCCAACTGATCCCGGCGGGCCTTCTGGAAAGCCGGGCGGCTGCAAGCGCGCGCGACGTAAGCCTTGAGAGCGGCGTAGCTCTCCAACTCGCCCAGATCGCCTGGAATGCGAAGGACGTCGGACATGAGGATGTCGGCGATCGTGAAGCGCGACGCCGCCAGCCACTCCCTCTGCGTCAAGACCGCCTCCAGCCGGTCGAAGCGCTGCTTCATCCAGCCTGCGAGGGGATTCTCCGCCGTTCCGGAAATCTTGATGAACCACCAGGGCACGGTGACCATCTCGACCGAGTTCAGCCCGGCGACGAGCCATTGCAGGGTATCGGCTCTCCCTTCGGCGTCGCGGGGCATCAGCGCCTCGCTCTTCTCCGCCAGATGCAGCAGGCACGCGCCGCTTTCAAAGAGCCGGAAATCGCCGTCGTCGAGGAAGGGAACCTGCCCGAAAGGCTGCCTTGCGAAATGCTCCGCCCCGCGATCGCTCAACGGAACGGATGCAACGGCATACTCGATGCCCGCCTCCTCGAGCGCCCAACGGAGCCTGAGATCACGCACATATCCGCGCGGGCCATCCGGCACCCAGTCGTAGGTCCAAACCGTCACTCGTTCCGGCATCCGATAGTCTCCTCAGCGGTCCGGTTCGACAATAGCATGCCGCCGCCCGTGGTCGAGACGGCGTAGATCGGACCCCTCGGGGCAATCGCTTGAGGTGGGGCCGAGGCCTTGAGCGATGGCGTGGGGGTTTGTGGGGGTTTGTGGGGGTGGTGTGGGGGTGGGGACGGAAGGCGTGGTGGGAGGGGTGTTTAGGGCTCGTACTCACAGTTGAGAATTCCCTCTCCCATGCAATGGGAGAGGGAGGGGCCCGCCGCGTCAGCGGTGGGAAGGTGAGGGTCGGGCGGCGGGAAACGGCTTTTGGGGCGAGAGCGCGCAGCCCTCACCCTTGTGTGTCTTCGCAGTGGTAGATTGAGGATGCCGGGGGTGGGGCATGCCCCACCCCCGGCGCGGCCGGCCGACCGTTCACCCTCAGGTACTCGTGTGACAGCGAAGCCGTTTGGGAGCCAGGTCACCGGCCGTCCATTCGCCCCACCCGAACAGTTGCCCGGGGCACCACCCCCGAACAAGCAAGGCAGGGACCCGCGGATTATGGCACTTCCTCTCCTCTTTGTCGGCATCGACGTGTCCAAGGACTGGCTCGATGTCTGGTGCGCCGCGTTGGAGCGGACGCTGCGCGTCGCCAACAGCCCGGCCGGCTGGAGCGACCTGCTCGGCCGGCTCGCCGAACTCGGCCCGTCCTGCGGCCTGATCGTCGCCTTCGAGGCGTCGGGCGGCTACGAGCGCGGCCTGCGCGCCGCCCTGCTCGAGGCCGGCGTGCCGGTGCGCAAGCTCAACCCGCTACGCGTGCGCCTCTATGCCCGCAGCCTCGGGCGCAACGCCAAGAACGACCGCCTCGATGCCCGCATGATCGCGCGCTACGCCGAGGTGGCCGAGACCCGTCCCGAAGTCCTCGAGCCGGCGCGCGAGCGCCTGGCGACGCTGGTCGGCCACCGGCGCCGCCTGGTCGACGAGCGAACCGCCATCTCCAACCAGAGCGGCCTGCTCGACCTGCCCGAGCTGCGGGCCCAGAACCGGGCGCGCCTCGACCTGCTCGCCCGCCAGATCGACGAGGTCGAGGCGATGATCGCCGACGCCCTCACCGGCAGCCCGGACTTCACGGCCAAGCTCCGGCTGCTCAAGACCCTCAAGGGCGTCAAGGACGTCACCGCCGCCACCCTGGTCGCCCTGCTGCCCGAACTCGGCACCCTCAACCGCCGCCAGATCGCCGCCCTGGTCGGCCTCGCCCCCTTCGACCACGACAGCGGCTGCGGTGCGGGCCCCTCCCTCTCCCGTTGCACGGGAGAGGGGTAATTCTACTTGCGGCGGGCCATCGACTTTAAGGCGCGGCGCTCGCGACGGTTCAATTGGGGTTCGGGGTCGACGGCCGACGGCAGGAGGGTGGCCAGGTCGAGGTCGTCGAGGATCGGGGCGGGGGTGGGCTTGACGGGCTCGATCGCGGGCAGGCGGCCGTTGCCCTTGCCGTTCATGCCGTGCAGCTGCATCAGACGGTCGATCGCGCGCAGCGCATGGCCGGTCTGGCCGTTGGCGATCGAATGCTCGACCAGGTGGGACAGCCACGCCTCCAGGCGTTCGAACATGGCGGCGTGGCCGGCCTCGCGGGCGGCGGACAATGTGGCCACGCGCTCGCCCATGCCGGGCTCGGCCAGCAGCGTCTCGCCCGCGGCCGGGTCGGCGTAGCCGATCATGCGGGCCGCGGTGGCGGGAGTGGCGCCGTTGGCGACCAGGCGGCAGAACAGTTCCTGGCGGGGGTCGAGCGTCACGGGCCTGCTCCTTCCGATCGGGGAAGGACAATTTGGAACAAAATAGGAACTAAGTCAAGGGGCGACCGATCAGCCGCCCGGCACGTCGTCGCGGGTGCGCTGGAGGTGCTCGACGAATTCCGGGAGCCCGATCTGGCGGTGGCGCTTCAGGCGCTCCACCTCGATGATGCCCTGCACGGTGGCGAGCGTCTCGTCCATGTCCTCGTTGATGAGGACGTAGTCATACTCGTTCCAGTGCGAGATCTCCTCCGGCGCCTTCTGCATGCGGCGGGAGATCACCTCGTCGCTGTCCATGGCGC
Source organism: Arenibaculum sp. (assembly GCF_035998295.1). NCBI lineage: Bacteria > Pseudomonadati > Pseudomonadota > Alphaproteobacteria > Rhodospirillales > Azospirillaceae > Arenibaculum > Arenibaculum sp. The sequence goes on from NZ_DASYHS010000049.1 coordinate 24,403, forward strand.
GGGCGCGCAGGCGCCGGTACAGCTCGCCATAGGACGGGGGCAGGATGAAGATCGAGATCAGGTCCTCGCGCGCGTTGGCGACGAGCTGGCGGTGCCCCTGCCAGTCGACGTCGAACAGGACGTCGCGCCCCTCGGCGAGCCGCTCCTGCACGGGGGCGGCGGGCGTGCCGTAGAAATTGTCGAAGACCTGGGCATGTTCCAGCAGCCCGCCCTCGTCGCGCAGGTGCTCGAACTCCTTGCGGTCGATGAACACGTAGTCGATCCCGTCCGATTCGTTCTTCCGGCGCGGGCGCGTGGTGACCGAGATCGAGAGCACGATGTCGCGGTCCAGCAGCAGCAGCTTGCGCGAGATCGTCGTCTTGCCCGCCCCGGAGGGCGAGGACAGCACGATCATCATGCCGCGCCGCCTGCCGCTGCCGATCGTCGGGCGCTGGAACTTGATCTGGGGGCGCGTCAGCATCAGGACGTCCGTCATTCGATGTTCTGCACCTGCTCGCGCAGCTGCTCGATCGAGGCCTTCAGCGCAAGCCCGATCCGGGTCAGCTCGACGTCGGCGGATTTCGAGCACAGCGTGTTGGCCTCCCGGTTGAACTCCTGGCACAGGAAGTCGAGCTGGCGGCCGATGGCGCCGCCGCGGGCCAGCAGGTCGCGGGCGGCGGCGACATGGGCGACCAGCCGGTCCAGCTCCTCGCGCACGTCGCCCTTGGAGACGATCAGCGCGGCCTCCTGGGCCAGCCGGTCCTCCGGCAGGGCCGGGACCGCGTCCAGGAGGGCGGCGAGCTGGCCGCGCAGGCGCTCGCGCAGCGCCGCCGGCTGGGCCGCGGCGGTCCCGGCGGCGGCGCGGACCAGGCGTTCGATCTCGGCGAGGTGGTTGGACAGGACGGTGATCAGCCGCGCCCCTTCGGCGAGCCGGGCGTCGGCGAGCCGGTCGAGCGCCTGGTCGAGCGTGGTCAGCATCGCGGCCTCGACTTCCGAGCGCTGCTCGTCGGTCTCCGGCTCCTCCACGGTCTCGATGACGCCGCGCACGGCGAGCAGGCCGTCGACGCGCGCCGGTGCGACGCCGGCGGCCGCGACCTCGCGCGAGAGTGCCACGAGCTGGTCGAGCAGGTCGCGGTTGATGCGGTACTGCGTCGCGGCGTTCTGGCGCAGCACCGAGAGGTTCACGGAGACGCTGCCGCGCTTGAGGCGGGCCGCCACGGCCGTCCGGATCTGCTGGTCGATCTGGTCGAACCCCGACGGCAGGCGGGAGCGGACGTCGAGGTTGCGGCCGTTGACGCTCTTGATCTCGAAGGTCCAGGAATGGGCGCCGGCGGCGCCGTCCGACCGCGCGAAGCCGGTCATGCTGGACACCGAGCCGGCGGTATCGGATTTTGCCCTCAACTGAGCCTCTCTCGCATGCAGGTGGGCCCTTATAGACCCAGAGGGGCGTTCCCAACAAGCGGCCGTGCCCGCCCGGGAGTCTCAGAAGGGGCAGTCGCCGGAGAGGCGGAGAGGGGAGCCGATGCGAAATCCGAAGACCATCCTGATCACCGGCGCGTCGAGCGGGCTGGGCGCGGCGCTGGCCCGGCACTATGCGGCGCCGGGGATCGTCCTCTTGCTGACCGGCAGGAACCCCGAACGCCTGGACGCGGTCGCGCGGGACTGCACGGCGGCCGGCGCCGACGTCCGGTCCACGGCCGCGGACGTCACCGACCGGGATTTCCTGGCGGACTGGCTGCCGCGGATGGACGCGCGCGCGCCGATCGACCTCGCGATCGCGAACGCCGGCATCTCGGCCGGCACGGGCGGCGAGGGGGAGAGCCCGGAGCAGGCGCGCCGGATCTTCGCGACCAACCTGGACGGCGTGCTCAACACCGTCCACCCGCTGCTGCCGGCGATGCGCGCGCGCCGGCGCGGCCAGATCGCGCTGATGAGCTCGCTCG
>NZ_DASYHS010000062.1:0-4470 GCF_035998295.1 Arenibaculum sp.
GCGGTCTGAAGCAGGGACGATACGAATCCGAATACGAGCAGGTATCGGATCCGGCTTCCAAAGCCTTCGTCCTTCAGTCGATACAGAAACGAGGTCGCCAGATCGACGGCAATCAGAAAGGTCACCGAGACCATCATCGCCATGACGATACCCAGGTAGGGCTGGAGGCCTTCGCCAGGGCCCGGGAGGTCGTTGAACACCACGGCGCCGACCACGGCCGCCACGTGGAAGACCAGCCACGCCCCGAACCCGCTCCAGCGGGCCCAGTCCGGGACGCCGAGCAGCGTGGCGCCCGCGGAGCGGACATGGCGGTCGCAGTGGAGGACGACGGTCGAGCGCACGGCCTCCTGCGTCACGAAGGCCAGGAAACCGAGGGCGCCGAAGGCGAGGACCGGCGAGATCTGGACATGCGGGTTCTCTTCGAGGACCGCCGACACGCGCAGGGCCAGCAGCAGCGCGCATCCCTGGGCGGCCGCGGACGTCAGGAACCCCGTCGTGAACATGAAAGCCGACGGCAGCGCCGGCCGCGGCCGCGCCGACAGCGCCATCCACAGCAGGGCGAGGACGGAGGCGAGCAGGACGACCGACCAGAAGAACCAGCTGAACGCACCCATGCCGCACTCCATGCCTCGCCCCATGCACCCGCTCCGGCCGGGAACGCGCGTCCCTACTACGGCTCCAGGATCGCCTCGCCCTTCTCCTCGACGAGGCCGTGGATCTCCTGCAGCGTCATCCCGGGCCGGAAATGCCGGGAGTAGGCGATCGACAGGGCGCATTTGTCGATCGGGGTCATGAGGATCATGAGCGGCTTGGCATGATAGTCCTTGACGCTCTCGATCTTCCGGCTCCCGCCCCGATAGGCGCCCGCCAGCCCAAGAGCCCCCATCCAGAACTGGTTGAGGCACATTTCCTGCTGGTGGGGGTGGATACCCGGCGAGACGTAGACGACGGCCTTTCCGACCACATCCACGTCGACGTTCTTAGTACCCATCCAGCAAACCAGCCTTCCGTCCCCGATGCGCTGAATGACGTCTGCGGCGTCCGCCTCGGTCGCGGAGACGGTTGCGACCTGCTCCCTCAGCCTCGCCATCAGATGCTCGTCGTCTGCGAACCGGAAGGCGATCACGTTGCCGTCCTTCGGCACCGTCCTGTTGGCGAGCCCGGTCGGGCGACGGGTCTGGTACAGACCGGCTTCCGCCCGATACCCCATGCCCCCCCGGCCGCCCCAGTACCCGACCAGCTCGACCTCAAGGGGGCCCGTCCGCCGGTGCAGATGCGCGCCCATGTCCGGCGGTCGGCCATCGTTGAACGCGAGGTTGAGGAAATGGTACACGGCGTCCGACCAGCTATGGGCGCGCCCCACGCCCGTGCACTGCATCGGCGCCGCGGCCGCGTGTCCCGCGACAGCGATGTAACCGAGCATCGACGCCACGATCGCCAAGCCCCGCTTGCGCACGACCACTTCCTCCCCGTGAGCGCCTGCCAGCGCCCGATCGGCCTTTTCTCCCGCCAAACGTATTAAAACTTTCCTGCCTGCGAACCATTCCAACGCCTGGCCGCAGGAAGATGTCACCTTCGGGGCGGACAGCCGGGGCAGCCCACGGTCAATCCCCCGGCGTCCCGCAGCCGCCCCTCACGGCAGGCGGGCGATGCGCTCGAACAGCAGGTCGAAGAAGCCCTGCGCGTCGACGTCGCGCATCACCAGCGCGTTGGCCGGCCGGGCGGTGACGCGCCACCAGTCCACGACGGTCATGCCCATGGTCAGCTCGCTCGCGGTCTCGACCGCGACGTTGACCCGGCGGCCGGCGAACAGCTCGGGGCGCAGCAGGTAGGCGACCGTGCAGGGGTCGTGCAGCGGGCCGCCGTCGCTGCCGTACTTGGCCTCGTCGTAGCGCTCGAAGAAGTCCAGCAGCGCCGCGACCGCCGGGCCGGCGCGGTTGCCCAGGGCGCGGAAGCGATCGAGCCGGACGCGCGAGGTCAGCACCTTGTGCGTCACGTCGAGCGGCATCATCACGACCGGGACGCCGCTGCCCAGCACCGCCGCCGCCGCGTGGGGATCGACATGGATGTTGAACTCGGCCGCGGGCGTGATGTTGCCGCCCTCGAAGAAGCCGCCGCCCATCAGCACGATCTCGCGGATGCGGGACGCGATGCGCGGCTCGCGCGCCAGCGCCAGCGCCACGTTGGTCAGCGGGCCGAGCGGGCACAGCGTCACCTCCCCCTCGCGCGCCGCCATCAGCGTCTCGACCAACCAGTCGACGGCGTGGCCGGGCCGGAGCGCCATCGAGGGCTCCGGCAGGTCGGGGCCGTCGAGCCCGGTGCGCCCGTGGATGTGCTCGGCCGTCACCAGGCGGCGCAGCAGCGGCCGGTCGCAGCCGGCGAAGACCGGCAGGTCCGGCCGCCCCGCCAGCTCGCACACCATCAGCGCGTTGCGCGAGGTGAGGTGCAGCGGCACGTTGCCGGCCACCGTGGTGAGCCCGAGGACGTCGAGCTCCGGCGAGGCCAGCGCCAGCAGGATCGCGACCGCATCGTCCTGGCCGGGATCGGTGTCGATGATGATCGGCCGCGCGGCCATGGCGTCTGCCCCCTTCCATCGGATCTGCCGCAGCGGTATAGCGCATATGGCGGTCGAACCCCAGGACGGGGACGGCCGCCGACGGCGAGGATGGGACGGCCGGGACGGCCAGGACGGGATGGACGGCATGCGGGAGCGGACCGCCGGCGGCGCGGCCTTCTTCGATTTCGACGGCACGCTCGTGCGCGGCGACAGCCTGCTGCCCTTCCTGTCGCAGACCGTCGGCTACCGCAGGGCCCGGCTGTCGCTGGTCCAGGCGATCCGGGCGGGCTTCCTGCTCCGGCGCCGCGACGGTGGACGTGGCGATGGCGGGCGCGACGTGCGCACCACGATCAAGGAGGTGCTGCTGGCGCTGACGCTCAAGGGCGTGCCGCTGGCCGAGGCCCAGGCCGCGGCCGAGCGGCTGGCCGGCTGGCCGCGCTGGAACGCCCGCATCCGCGGCGAGCTCGACCGCCACCGCGACGCCGGCCGGCGCATCGTCGTCGCGACGGGCGCGCTCGCGATCTACATGCCGGTGCTGCTGCGCGGCCTGCCGGTCGACCACCTGCTCGCGACCGAGCTGGAGGTCGAGGACGGCGTGCTGACCGGGCGCATGGCCGGGGGCAACTGCGTGCGCGCCTCCAAGGCCGAGCGGGTCGCGCGCTACCTCGCCGAGCACGGCCCCTTCGGCGAGACCTGGGGCTACGGCAACCGGCCGAGCGACCTGGCCATGCTCGACCTGCTGCACAACAGGACGATAGTATAGGCCGGCGGGCGAAAGCGGGCGGGAGACGGGCGATGGACGGGATTCCGGGCGACGCGGGGGAACGGTTCGAGCGCGACGGCTTCCTCGTCCTGGAGGGTTTCGCTGCGCCCGAGGCGTGCGACGCGCTGGTGGCGCGGGCGCAGGCGCTGGTCGCCGGCTTCGATCCCGGCGGCGTCGCCTCGGTGTTCTCCTCGGTCAACCAGGACGCGACCTTCGACGAGTACCTGCTGGGCTCGGGCGGCACGGTCCGCTTCTTCTTCGAGGAGGAGGCCTTCGACGCCGGGGGCCGCCTGAGGCAGCCGAAGGAACTGTCGATCAACAAGATCGGCCACGCGCTGCACGACCTCGACCCGGCGTTCGACCGGTTCTCGCGCACGCCCCGGCTCGCGGCGCTCGCCGGCGCGCTCGGGCTGGCGGAACCGCTGCTCGTGCAGTCCATGTACATCTTCAAGCAGCCCCGCATCGGCGGCGAGGTCGTGGCGCACCAGGACGCCACCTACCTGTTCACCGAACCGCAGTCCTGCATCGGCTTCTGGTTCGCGCTGGAGGACGCGACGCGCGACAACGGCTGCCTGTGGGCGCCGCCGGGCGGCCACCGCGGGCCGCTGCGCCGCCGCTTCGTGCGCCGGCCGGAAGGCGGACCGGAGGGCGGCCCGGGGGGGGGCGTCGAGCACGTGACGGTGGACCCGGCGCCCTGGCCGCAGGACGGGCCCGGGGGAGGCTTCGTGCCGCTGGAGGCGCCGAAAGGCACGCTGGTCGCCCTCCACGGCCTGCTGCCCCACCGCAGCGGCCCGAACCGGAGCGAGCGCTCGCGCCATGCCTACACGCTGCATGCCGTCGACGGCAGGGCGCGCTACGCCGCCGCCAACTGGCTCCAGCGCGGCCCGGAGCTGCCGTTCCGGGGGTTCGGCTGACGGGGGCGGGTTCGCCTGACGGGGGCCGCGGCCCCGGCTGCCGCCGCTCAAGGTACGTTCGTTTCCTTTCGCGCCGCCGCGGGGTCCTTTTCCGCCGCGGAGAAACGAGCGCGATGGCAATCCGTTCGAGCGCCGATTGCAAGAACGACATGCAATCGCTAACCTAAGGTCATGGTTTTTCGCACGAGGTTTCCGGGCCCATGAGCGCTTCGGAACGAACGTTTGGGCTCGGGCGC
>NZ_DASYHS010000085.1:0-24050 GCF_035998295.1 Arenibaculum sp.
GTCGGCGTATCGGCGCCCGACATCGGGGAGGTCGAGCTCGGCAAGCACGAGGCGCTGCTGTGGGACCCGCGGGGCGGCGGCACGCCCGTGCATTTCCGCGCGAAGGAGCCGCGCGCCGACCACAAGCGCCATCTGCGCAAATACGCGGAGGGCAGCCTGGCCCCGGAGAAGAGCTTCTATTTCCGCGGTCCCGAGGGGCGCCTGAACCTGCGCGCGCAGAACCTGACGCTGTTCGTCCAGTTATCCGAGGGCGTCGACGACGAGACTTGGCTGCATCACCTGCGCCGCGGCGACTATTCCCGCTGGTTCGCGGACAGCATCGGCGACGAGGAGCTTGCCGCCGAGGCCGGAGAGGCGGAGAACGCCGGCGGGTCGGCCGAGGACAGCCGCCGGCGCGTGCTCGACGCGGTGAACCGGCGCTATACCGCGCCGCCGTGACGCGCCGGCACGCCACGCACTTGCACTACTTCTTGCCGCGCGGCAAGGTCGCGCGATGCGCATCTGCTTCATCGGCGACAGCTTCGTGAACGGCACCGGGGACGACGCCTGCCTCGGCTGGGTCGGACGTGTGTGCGCAGCCGCCCGCGCCACCGGCCACGATCTCACCGTCTACAATCTCGGGGTCCGGCGCGACACGAGCGCCGACGTCGCCGCGCGCTGGCGGCGGGAAGCCGAGGCGAGGCTGCCGGACGGGCAGGACGGGCGGCTCGTCTTCTCGTTCGGCGCGAACGACTGCACGCCTGACGGGGCCGAGGGGGTCCGGGTGGCCGCGCCCGATGCGCTGGCGAACGCCGAGGCCGTCCTGTCTGCCGCCCGGGCCTGGCGGCCGACGCTCATGATCGGCCCCCTGCCGGTGGGCGGGCCGCCGACCGACGCGCGCATCGCCGCGCTGGCCCGCGATCTCGGCGCGCTCTGCGCGAGGCTGGACGTGCCGTACATGGACGCGTTCGCCGCGATGGCCTCGTGCGGGGCGTGGCGGCGGGAGGCCGCACAAGGCGACGGCGCCCATCCGAACGCCGGGGGATACTCGGCCCTCGCCGGCCTGATCGGCGGCTGGGCGGCCTGGCGGGCTTGGCTCGGTCCCGGATCAGGCGTGCAGGCGTGACAGGGCGTCGGCCCAGCGGATCGGCTCGGGCAGCCGGAAGCGGCCGGTCAGCGACAGGACGAGCCCGATCGCGGTCTCCAGGCCGACGCGGTGGCCGGTCGAGACGAAGACCGGGTTGACCTTCTCGCGGGTGCGCAGCACGGCGCCGATCGTCTCGCGCCGGTGGAGCAGCGGGCTCCAGTCGCCCTTTACCGGGCCGGGCTCCTCGAACCGGCCGACGAGGCGGGACTTGCCCACGCCGATCGTCGGCAGGTCGGCGAGCACGCCGACATGGCAGGCGACGCCCAGCCGGCGCGGATGCGCGGTGCCGTGGCCGTCCACCAGCAGCAGGTCCGGCCGCGTTCCCAGCAGGGCCAGCGCATCCAGCATCGAGGGCGCCTCGCGGAAGGACAGGAAGCCCGGTATGTAGGGCAGGCGGGTCGGCCGGCTCGCCAGCGCGCTGCCCACCAGCTCCATCTCCGGCATCCGGACCAGCACGGCCGCGGCCCAGGTCGTGTCGCCGTCGGCGGCGTAGTGACCGTCCAGGGCGGCCAGCAGCCTGACCTCCCCCAGCCGGTCCTCGCGCTCGACCTTGCGGGCGAGTTCGATCTGCACCGGGCGGGCGGCTTCGGGCGTGGTCGGCCACAGGGCCGGGTCGAGGGTGTCCTGCATGGCCGGTTAAACACTCCCCGGCCGGGAATGCTGCACCAGCCCGCTTGCTCAGTCCTGGCCCGGGGCCGACCGATGGATCGGGTCGACCCAGCGCACCTCCTCGACCGCCTCGGCGGCGGGGATGTCGAGGTTGACCACGACCGCCTCCTGGTCGCTGCGCACCAGCACGCATTCCAGCGGCTCGTCGCTGCTGGCGTTGATCTCCTGGTGGGGGACGAAGGGCGGCACGAAGATGAAGTCGCCCGGCCCGGCCTCGGCCACGTATTCCAGCCGCTCGCCCCAGCGCATGCGCGCCCTGCCGCGCACGACGTAGATCACGCTTTCCAGCTCGCCATGGTGATGCGCGCCGGTCTTGGCGTTGGCGTGGATCGTGACCGTCCCGGCCCACAGCTTCTGCGCGCCCGCGCGCGCGAAGTTGATGGCGGCCGCCCGGTTCATGCCCGGGCTCTGCGGGGTGTTGGCATCGAGCATGCTGCCGGGGATCACCTTGACCCCGTGCTCGCGCCAGTCCGGATGGTCATGTGCGCTTGTCATGGTCTCCTCCCCCGTGCCGTTCGTGCGTCCAGACTACCATGCCCCGAAGCCGGCCGTCCCTTCGTCATCGGCGCCGAGGCTACGTTGATCACGTCCGCCTTCCACAATAACCTGAGCGCATGATGAGGGACTGGAGGGTACCGTAGTGGTTGTGGTTCGGCCTCTCGATCTACGTGCGCTCGATCCGTTCCGGCTGGAACATAGGCGTTTCCAGCCATCCAATGCCAATCGGCCGGTGACGAGACAAAGCTACAGATTCGATGCGGCCGAGCAGGTGGAGGATTTCAGGCCCTTCGCCCGGCTTTGGACGGCCGAGAGGGAGAGAAGGCGATTTCCCGCGCTGGCCGATGTCATGGTGCTCGCGGATCGGTCTCCCGGCGTCATCGTGCATACCATAGAGACCGGATCGGAGGATCCGAACCTCTGGACCTTCTCCAGATTTGATCCGCGGGCGCGTATCGACGGCCGCGACTTCTCGGGAACGCGTATTTCGGACTATCCGGATGCGAGTTTGCGGGAGGCCGGCCTCATCGATCACACCACGGCAGCGTGGATGAACCAAGCCAGCGTCATTCGGGTCGAGCATGCGAACGCAGGCATGCCGCGTACCTATCTTCGCCTGGTCCTGCCCTTCGGAGACGGCGGCCGGAGGACGACCGGCCTGGCCTCGGTCATTCGGCTGCTTTCATTCAGAGGACCGGATCGGCGGCAGAGCAGTGGCGACGCCGACTGCGAACCGCCGGAAGATCCATGCCCGGAGCCGTCGCGGATGCCGGGAATCCGGATGCTGGCCCGCGGGCATGAAGCGGTCGCTCTCGGGATCGTCTGTAGGGACGCATTTCTGGTCGATGCCAACCAGCACTTCATGGAACTCGTTGGCCGAGCAGATTGTCTTCGTCTGGATCGAATGCGGTTGCACGCAAATTCCAGAGACCAAACCGACATTCTGCATCGTCTTATAAAGAAGCTCTGCGACGCAAAGCATCCAGCCGCGGGTTCGGTGTTGAAGATCGCAAAAAACAAAAAAGAAGGTTACCTGGTCGCGAGATTCGAGCCCCTGCTTTTCGCTTCCGGAGCCGGAACTGACGGCGCTTGCGTCGTCAGCGTCATCGATCCCATGAGAGAAATCGCTCTGCCCGTTTCGATGCTGCGGCAAGCATTCGGCTTCACCGTTGCCGAAGCTCGTGTCGCGGTCCGTCTGGTGTCGGGTGCGACGCCCGAGGAGATCGCACGGGCAGGCAACGTCTCCGTCGGCACCGTCAGGAATCAGATCAAGGCCATATTCAAGAAGGTATCGGTCAGCAGGCAGTCCGACCTGGTCAGGATTATGGCCAACCTGGCAAGTCTATCCCCGCATGTCCGATGAGCGGGCATGGGGCGGCAGTCCGTTACGGGAGGCGTGCCGCGCCCCGCCGGCGGGTGCCGGCCGGGCGCGGCGCGGTGGTCAGGAGAACGCCTGGATGCCGGTCTGCGCGCGGCCCAGGATCAGGGCGTGGATGTCGTGGGTGCCCTCGTAGGTGTTAACCGCCTCCAGGTTCATGACGTGGCGGATCACGTGGTACTCGTCGGAGATGCCGTTGCCGCCGAGCATGTCGCGTGCGGTGCGGGCGATGTCGAGCGCCTTGCCGCAGTTGTTGCGCTTCATCAGCGAGATCGCCTCCGGCGCCGCCCGGTTCTCGTCCTTCAGCCGGCCGAGCCGCAGCGCCGCGGTCAGCCCGAGCGTGATCTCGGTCTGCATGTCGGCGAGCTTCTTCTGGATGATCTGCGTCGCCGCCAGCGGCCGGCCGAACATCTTGCGCTCCAGCGTGTAGCTGCGCGCGGTGTGCCAGCAGAACTCCGCCGCCCCCATGGCGCCCCAGGAGATGCCGTAGCGCGCGTTGTTGAGGCAGCCGAACGGCCCCTTCAGCCCCTTCACGTTCGGCAGCAGGTTCTCCTCCGGCACGAACACCTCGTCCATCGCGATGCCGCCGGTCGTCGAGGCGCGCAGCGAGAACTTGCCCTCGATCTTGGGCGCGCTCAGCCCCTTCATGCCCTTCTCCAGCACGAAGCCGCGGATCGTGCCCTCGTCGTCCTTGGCCCAGACCACGAAGACGTCGGCGATCGGGGAATTGGTGATCCACTGCTTCGCGCCGCTCAGCGACCAGCCGCCCTGGACCTTGCGCGCGCGCGTCTTCATCGAGCCGGGGTCGGAGCCGGCGTCCGGCTCGGTCAGGCCGAAGCAGCCGACCAGCTCGCCGGACGCGAGGCCGGGCAGGTATTTCTGCCGCTGCTCCTCGGTGCCGTAGGCGTGGATCGGGTGCATCACGAGAGAGGACTGGACGCTCATCGCCGAGCGGTAGCCGCTGTCCACCCGCTCGACCTCGCGGGCGATCAGGCCGTAGGAGACGTAGGACACGCCGGCGCAGCCATAGCCCTCGATCGTCGGGCCGAGCAGGCCGAGCGAGCCCATCTCGCTCATGATCTCGCGGTGGAACACCTCGTGCCGGTTCGCCTCCAGCACGCGCCCCATCAGCTTGTCCTGGCAGTAGGCGCGCGCGCTGTCGCGCACCAGGCGCTCCTCCTCGCTCAGCAGGTCGTCGAGGAGGAGCGGGTCCTCCCACTGGAAATCGGCTTTGGGAAAATCAGGCTTGCTCATCGTTTCACACCCGTTCCAATACGGCGGCGACACCCTGTCCCACCCCGATGCACATGGCGACCAGCGCATAGCGCCCGCCCGTCCGCTGCAGTTGCCGCGCCGCCGTCAGCGCGAGCCGCGCCCCCGACGCGCCGAGCGGATGGCCGACCGCGATCGCGCCCCCGTTCGGGTTGACGCGCGCGTCGTCGAAGGGGACCTCCATCAGCTTCAGGCAGCCCAGCACCTGGGTCGCGAAAGCCTCGTTGATCTCGATCACGTCCATGTCGGCGAGCCGGAGCCCCGCCCGTTCCAGCGCCTTGCGGCCGGCGGGCACGGGGCCGAGGCCCATCACCCGCGGCTCGACCCCCGCGATCGCGGCCGAGACGATGCGGGCGAGCGGGGCGGCGCCCACGGCCTCGCCGGCAGCGTCCGTGCCGACCAGCAGCGCCGCCGCGCCGTCGTTGATGCCCGACGCGTTGCCGGCGGTCACGACGCCGCCCTCGAACAGGGGCTTCAGGGAGGCGAGCTTCTCGATCGTCGTGTCGGGCCGCGGATGCTCGTCCGCCGAGATGGTCTGGACCGATCCCTTGCGGCCGGGGATCTCCACCGGCGCGATCTCGCCCTCGAAGAAGCCGGCGGCGGCCGCGGCGGCGAAGCGGCGCTGGCTCTCATGGGCGAAGCGGTCGCTGTCCTCGCGCCCGATGCCCAGGTCGCGGGCGACGTTGTCCGCCGTCTCGGGCATCGTGTCGTTGCCGAAGGCGCGGACCAGGCCGGGGTTGGGGAAGCGCGACCCGATCGTGCTGTCGAAGACCCGCGCCTCGCGCGAGAACGGCGTCTCGGACTTCGCGAACACGAAGGGCGCACGGCTCATGCTCTCGACCCCGCCGGCGACGAACAGCGCGCCCTGGCCGGCGGCGGCGGCCCGGGCGGCGTCCAGCACGGCCGACAGCCCGCTGCCGCACAGCCGGTTGACCGTGATGCCGCCGGCGTCCGACGGCAGGCCGGCCAGCAGTGCCGCGTGCCGGGCGACGTTGCGGCTGTCCTCTCCCGCCTGGTTGGTGCAGCCGGCGACCACGTCCTCGATCTGCGCCGGGTCGAAGGGGCTGCGCGCCATCAGCCGGCGGATCACGTGGGCGAGCAGGTCGTCCGGGCGGACGGCCGAAAGCGCCCCGGCATGTCGGCCGAAGGGGGTGCGGAGCCCGTCGTAGATGTAAGCGTCCATGGAGCCGTTCATCCTTCGGGAGAAAGCAGGGAGAGGCCAAGCCGCGCCCGGCGCGAGAGCCAGAGGCTCGGACGGTAGCGCGGGTCGCCGGTGGCGTCGAGCAGCGCGCCGAGCACGCGCAGCAGCCGGTGCGGGCCGATCGCGTCGCCCCAGGCCAGCGGGCCGAGCGGATAGCCGAGGCCCAGCCGGACCGCGTCGTCGACGTCCTCGGGCGAGGCGATGCGCTGCTGGGCGATCTCGCACGCGATGTTGACGATGGTGGCCAGCGTGCGCTGGGCGACGAAGCCGGGGCTGTCGTGGATCAGCGAGACCGGCGTGCCGTCCGCCGCCGCCAGCGTCGCGGCCGTGTCGCGGAACGCCGCCGCGGTCGCGGGCGTCGTCATCAGCACACGGCGCGCCGATGTCCCGAACGGCGGCCCGGACAGCGTCCCGGACAGCAGGTCGATCGCGACCGTGCGCGCCGGGTCGGCGCCCAGCGCCAGGGCCGTCGTCGTCGCGTCGCGGCCGAGCGGCGCCACCAGGCACAGCGAGCCGGCCGCGGGGACCTCGCCGGGGTCGAGCTGCCAGCCGGCGCCGTCGACGATCCCGGCCAGATCGTCGCGCCAGCCCGGCTCGTCGGCCGCGATCCATACGGGCCGCCTCTCTCCCTGCGGAAGGGCCGGTGCCGGCAGGGGAACCTGCCTGCCGCCCTCGTAGGCGTAGAAGCCGCGGCCCGCCTTGCGCCCGAGCAGGCCGGCCGTCAGGCGCTGGCGCAGCACGTGGGAAGGCCGGAAGCGGGGCTCGTGGTAGAACTGGCCGTAGACCGATTCCATGACGGGATGCGAGACGTCGAGCCCGGTCAGGTCCAGCAGCTCGAACGGGCCCATGCGGAAGCCCGCCGCGTCGCGCAGGATGCGGTCGATCTCGTCGAAGGAGGCGATGCCGTCCTGGAGGATGCGCAAAGCCTCCGTGCCGAAGCCGCGCCCGGCATGGTTCACGATGAAGCCCGGCGTGTCGGCCGCGCGCACCGGCCGGTGGCCCATGCGCCGGGCGAGTCCGGTCAGCGCGTCGCCGGTCCGGGGATCGGTCAGCACGCCGTCGATGACCTCGACCACCTTCATCAGCGGCACGGGATTGAAGAAGTGGAAGCCGCCGACCCGGCCTGGCCGGGCACAGCCGGAAGCGATCGCCGTCACCGACAGCGAGGAGGTGTTGGTCGCGAGCAGGCAGTCCTCGCCGACGATCGGCTCCAGCCGCGCGAACAGGGCGCGCTTGGCTTCCAGGTCCTCGACGATCGCCTCGACGACGACGTGGCAGCCGGCGAGCGCGGCCTCCCCGTCCACCGGGCGCAGCCGGGCCTTGGCCGCCTCGGCGGCGCCGCGCTCCATGCGGTCCTTGCCGGCCAGCATGTCGAAGGTGGCGGCGATGCCGGCGCGCGCGTCCTCGGCCGCACCCGGCCTGGCATCGAGCAGCAGCACGCCGATGCCGGCGGCCACCGCGATCTGGGCGATGCCCCGGCCCATGGTGCCGGTGCCGACGATTCCCAGGACGAGGTCGGATCGGTTCGCGTCCGGCATGTCAGCGGCCCTCGTAGCTGGGCTTGCGCTTCTCGAGGAAGGCGTGCATCCCCTCCTTCTGGTCGCGCGAGGCGAACAGGAGCTGGAAGGCCTTGCGCTCCAGCAGCAACGCCGCCGACAGCGGCGCGTCCTGGCCGGCGAGCAGAACCTCCTTGATCTGCCGGACCGCGAGCGGGGGCATGCGCGCGACCTTGCGGGCGAGTTCGATCGCGCGGGGCAGGACGTCGGCGTCCGGGACGACCTCGCTGACCAGCCCCATCGCGTCGGCCTCGCGTGCCGGGACCGGCTCGCCCGTCAGCACCATCCTCATCGCCTTGAACTTGCCGACCGCCCGGGTCAGCCGCTGGGTGCCGCCGGCGCCGGGCATGATCCCGACCCGGATCTCGGGCTGGCCGAACCTGGCGCCCTCGCCGGCGACGATCATGTCGGCGTGCATCGCCAGCTCGCAGCCGCCGCCGAGCGCGTAGCCGTTCACCGCCGCGATCACCGGCACAGGGCAGTCCGCGATCGCCTGCCACAGCAGGTGGGTGTTGCGCTGCATCATCTCGATCGCGCCGGCATCCGCCATCTCGCCCAGGTCGGCGCCGGCCGCGAAACAGTCCTCGCTGCCGGCGATGACCACCGCGCGCACGCCCGCGTCCGCGGCCAGGGCCCGGAAGTGATCGGCAAGCTGCGTGCGGACCGCCATGTTCAGCGCGTTGCGGGCCTCGGGACGGTTGATGCGCAGCACCGCCACGCCGTCCTCGGGCCGTTCGAGCAGGACCTCCGACACCACCGTTCCTCCTGATGATTTCGCTGTGCGAAATTGCGTTTCGCAGGATTGACGGCGAGCTTAAGCCGAGCCTATCGTCTTGGCAATCCCGCAACGGAGCGTATCCGGCATGACCTCCATCGACGACGCGGCCGGCGCCGGCATGACATCCACCGGCGGGGCGCCCAACGGTGAGGCGCCCAGTGGTGAGGCGCCCGACGTCGAGGCGGCCGAGCAACTCGCCGCCGACGAGGTCAAGGACCGCCAGTTCGTCGTGGCGCTGGCCCGCGGGCTGGAGGTGCTGCGTGCCTTCACCCCGGCCGAGCCGCTGCTCGGCAACCAGGAGATCGCGCAGCGCGCCGGCCTGCCCAAGCCCACGGTGTCGCGGCTGACCCACACGCTGACCCGGCTCGGCTACCTCGTCCATGTCGAGCGGCTGGGCAAGTACCAGCTCGGCACGCCGGTGCTCTCGCTGGGATACGCGGCGCTGGCGAACATGGGTATCCGCCAGGTCGCCCGGCCGTTCATGCAGGAACTGGCCGACCATGCCGGCGCGTCGGTGTCCGTCGGCAGCCGCGACCGTCTGACCATGGTCTATCTCGAGCATTGCCGCTCGGATGCCGCGGTGACGCTGCGCCTCGAGATCGGCTCGCGCATCCCGATCTCGACGACCGCGATGGGCCGGGCCCTGCTGGCGGCGCTGCCGGAGGCCGAGCGGCGCTACCTGATGGCGCATTTCGCCCGCCGCGACCCCGAGAACTGGCCGGCCGTGCGCGCCGGGATCGAGCGGGCGGTGGAGGACTACCGCACGCGCGGCTTCACGATCGGGGTCGGCGACTGGCATCGCGAAGTCCATGCGGTGGGCGTGCCGCTGATCCCGCCCGACGGGTCGGGCATCCTCGCCTTCAACTGCGGCGGGCCGGCCTTCCTGCTGCCGCCCGACCGGCTGGAGCGCGACATCGGCCCGCGCCTCGTCAACCTCGTCCGCAACGTCGAGGCGGCGCTGACGCGGCGCTGACCTCGCAACCAGGGAGCCCCCGGTCATGGCCCTCGACCAGGAAACCTTCGGCCAGCTTCTGGCCACCGTCGAGCGCTTCGTGCGCGAGCGGCTCGTGCCCAGCGAGGAGCGCGTGGCCGAGGAGGACGCGATCCCGCCCGACATCGTCGCGGAGATGCGCCGGCTGGGCCTGTTCGGCATGTCCTGCCCGCAGGAATACGGCGGCCTCGGCCTGACCATGAGCGAGGAGGTGCAGGTCGCCTTCGCGCTCGGCGGCACCTCGCCGGCGTTCCGCTCGCTGGTCGGCACCAACAACGGCATCGGCTCGCAAGGCATCGTCATCGACGGCACCGACGGGCAGCGGCGGGAATACCTGCCGCGCCTCGCGTCCGGCGAGCTGATCGGCGCCTTCGCCCTGACCGAGCCGGACAGCGGCTCGGACGCGGCGAGCCTGCGCGCCTCTGCGCGCCGGGACGGCGACCATTACGTGCTGAACGGCACGAAGCGCTTCATCACCAATGCGCCCGAGGCGGGGCTGTTCACGGTGATGGCGCGCACGAACCCCGAGGAGAAGGGGGCGGCCGGCATCTCGGCCTTCCTGGTCGAGGCGGGCACGCCGGGCCTGCGCATCGGCCCGAACGACCGCAAGATGGGCCAGAAGGGCGCGCACACCGCCGACGTGATCCTGGAGGACTGCCGGGTGCCGGCCTCGGCGCTGCTGGGCGGGCGCGAGGGGCAGGGCTTCAAGACCGCGATGAAGGTGCTCGACCGCGCGCGCCTCCATATCTCGGCAGTCTGCGTCGGCGTCGCCGAGCGCCTCGTGCGCGACAGCCTGCGCTACGCGATGGAGCGCGTGCAGTTCGGCAAGCCGATCGCGGAGTTCCAGCTCGTCCAGGCGATGCTGGCCGACAGCCGGACCGAAGCCTACGCGGCGCGCTGCATGGTGATGGACGCGGCGCGCCGGCGCGACGAAGGCCTCAACGTCTCGACCGAGGCATCGTGCTGCAAGCTGTTCGCGAGCGAGATGGTCGGCCGGGTCGCCGACCGGGCGGTGCAGATCTTCGGCGGCGCCGGCTACGTCGCCGATTACGGGGTCGAGCGCTTCTACCGCGACGTCCGGCTGTTCCGCCTCTACGAGGGCACGTCCCAGATCCAGCAGATCCTGATCGCGCGCAACATGGTCCGGGAGGCCGGCTGAGATGGGTGGGGACGGCCTGCTCGGCACGGAGCGGCGGAGCGGCTTCCAGGACCTCGTCGGCTATCGGCTGGCCGCCTGGGAGGAAGGCGGCGCGGTGCTGGAGCTCGAGGTCGGGCCGCAGCACCTCAACCGCGCCGGCGTGCTCCACGGCGGCGTGCTGTCGACCCTGCTGGACACGGTGATGGGGTTCGCCGGCACCTTCTGCCCCCATCCCGGGCGCAAGCGCACCACCGTGACCCTGTCGCTGACGACCTCCTTCACCGGCCAGTGCTCGTCCGGAACGGTGCGGGCCAGCGCCCGCGTCGCCGGCGGCGGCACCCGCGTCTACGCCTGCACCGGAGAGGTGAGGGGGCCCGACGGCACCGTGCTCGCCGTCGGCCAGGGCACGTTCCGCTATCGCACCGGCAGCGAGGACCCGCACGGCGTGCCGGCGTGAACTCCGTTCAGTCGGCAGCCGGCAGTCGCCCGGCTAGTCCGCCGCCGCCGGCCGCGCTTCTCCGCGTTCCAGCATGTCGGGAAACGGCTCGCCCTCCTCCACGAACACCAGCGAGACCGAGTTGATGCAGTAACGCAGGCCCGTCGGCGGCGGGCCGTCGGGGAAGACGTGGCCGTGATGGCCGCCGCACCGCGCGCACTGGATCTCGGTCCGCACCATGCCGTAGCTGGTGTCGTTCTCCATCCGGAGATGGGCGGGGTCGAAGGGTGCGGTGAAGCTGGGCCATCCGGTGCCGGACTCGAACTTCTCGCCCGAACGGAACAGCGGCAGGCCGCACAGCCGGCAGCAATAGGCGCCGGGGACGTGGTTGTCGAGCAGCGTGCCGCAATAGGGTGCCTCCGTCCCGTGCTCGAGCAGCACCTCGCGCTCCTCGCGCGTCAGGCGGGCGGCCAGCTCGCGCTGCCGGTCGGGAGAGGGCGGAGTCAGGTCGAAGCCGGCGGATGAGCGGGTCGTCATGGTCACCTCCCTGTCGCGGCGCCCGGCTTCAGCCGGTCCGAGTAGGTCTTCTTCAGCTTCTCGACCTTGGGGGTCGACACCGCGCGGATATAGGGCTGGCTCGGGTTCCGCGCCGCGTAGTCGTGGTGGTAGTCCTCGGCCGGGTAGAGCCGGTCCAGCCGCTCCAGGCGGGTCGCGATCGGCGCGTCGAAGATGCGGGCCGCGTCGAGCTGGCGGATATAGGCCTCGGCGACGCGGCGCTCTTCCTCGCTCGTGTGGAAGACCGCCGAGCGGTACTGCGTGCCGAGATCCGCGCCCTGCCCGTCGACCTGGGTCGGATCGTGCGCGACCGAGAAGAAGACCTTCAGGATCTGGCCGTAGGTGATCCTGGCCGGGTCGTACGTGACCTCGATGACTTCCGCATGCCCGGTGCGCCCGGTGCATACGGTCTGGTAGTCGGCCGTGTCGGAGGAGCCTCCGGCATAGCCGGGGCGGACCGCCGTCACGCCGTCGAGCAGCCTGAACACGGCCTCCGTGCACCAGAAGCATCCGCCGGCGAGCACCAGGGCCGCCGAGGGCGCCTCCTGCCGCAGATCCTCGACGGGATCCGGGAACTCGCGTGGATCGATCCGCAGGGACAAGGTGGACCTCCTCGATCTCCGAAAGCGGCCGCCGGTTCGCTATCCGATGGACGGCCGCCCATCAATATAGGGATCGGGATTGCCTTGGCCATGGCGGTGCGTCGATCCGGGGCCGCGCCCCGGTGCGTCGAGGCCCAGTGGCCTTGAAGGCCGGTACGGGAAGCGGTACATGCTGTGATGAAGCGGTGGAGTCCCTGATGGACGAGTGCGATCGGGTTGAACGCCGGATACAGGGTCTCGCACGGTCGCCGCGGGTCAGCGCGGAGGCGGTCAACGATCGTGCGAAGCTGATGATGCACCGGCTGGTGGCAAGGCGTCTGGCAGTGGAGCCGGCCCTGATCGACCGTGCTCGCGATGCGCTTCGCAGTGGGTCCAGGGACCGCCCGAAGCTGGCCTGCATGCTGGAATGGGAACGGCTGCTCGGCCTGGACCCCGGCGTGTTGCGGCGGCGTCTCACCGAGAGGTCGGAAGAGATGGAGCGGCTGCGGCTCAGCTCTCCCTTCGCCGCCGTAGCCGGGTTTCAGGAACCCGATATTCGCCGACGCATCTGGAGCAAGGCGCGCCGGGGGCTGATGCCAGGTGCCTGACGTCCGGACGCTTGCCGACCTGCAGTGCCGTCCACCTCCTGACGTGGAGGCGGCGGCGCTGCATTTCCCGGATGGCTTGGCAGCATCCGGGCCATGAGCCTTTCGCGGACCTATAGCCGCTTGCGCCACTTCAGGCCGGCCGCGAGTTCCGGGTCCGCGCCCTCCACGTGGCCGGGCTCCAGGGAGAGAAGGGCGCCGGCCTCCAGCTCGGACCGGCCGGTGAGCGGCAGGCGCCAGCCGAGCTGCAGGTCGAGCTGCTCGCCCGACGGGGCGAGCGAGACCCGCTCGCTCTCGCGCACCACCTGACCGTCGAGGGTACGGGCGACCGGCACGTCCAGCAGCGCGTCGCCCGCGGCGACCCGGAGCGGGCGGGTCACCGCCGCCGTCATCCGGTCGCCCGGCGCGAGCACGCCGGAGGCCGAGACGCCGAGCGTCCAGGTCTCCGACCGCAGGTCCGAGACTGAGCGGACGAGGCCGTCGCCGATCCGCGTTCCCTCCGTCAGGCCGAACGACCAGGACCCGAACAGGTCGACGCCCGCCACCGGCATCGTCGCGTGCAGGCCCACGAAGCGCGTGTCGACGCGGCTGCCGTCGGTCTCGAAGCCGGCGCTGCCCGTCGTGTCAAGGATCGAGCCGTATTCCGTCAGGCCGCCGACCGAGACGCCGGCCCGCCCGGCGCCCAGCGGCGCGGTAAGTTCCGCCTGCCAGGCGGTGCGCCGGTTCGCCTCGCGCCCGTCATGGGCCGTCCGGCCGTCTCCCTCGGCGATGCCGAAGCGCAGCGAGGCCGGGCCGGCGTCGATGCCGTCCAGCACGATGCTGCTGCCGTCCCCGGCCAGCGACAGCCACGGCGATTCGATCGCGTCGCCCGCGATCAGCCTGCCGGTGCCGAGGTGTTCCTCTGCCGAGATGCCGAAGCGGTGGCCCGCCGCCAGCCCCCTGGCGATCGTGACGCTCGACCCGCCGAGATCGGCGGTGAAGGCGGCGGCCCGCCGGCCGGCCGGGCCGGCCGGATCGTCGGCGAGCCGTTCGTCCCGGGCCTGCTCGATCAGGCTCACCCGCCCACCGGCCGGGCCGGCGCCATGAACCATGAGGGGCGGCGTCCCGGCGCCGAGCCAGCCGGCGATGTCCCTGACCGCCGGGCGCGCCGCGGCGAGGCCCGACAGGTCGAGGCGGTAGGGGCGCTGGTACTCGTCCAGGACCATGATGCGCGACAGGGCCGCGCTGCGCGACAGCGCGTCGCCGACCGCGCCGCCCACCGCCAGCGTCGTGGCCGCGAGCGCGTCCGCGGCCCCGTCCACTGCTTCGCCGGCAGGGATGACGGTCTCGCCGAGCGGGGCGAGGGCCGCCTCCAGGTTCAGCATGCCACGGCCGTAGACGGCATCGGTGCCCGGCTCGCCCAGGTCGGTGGCGCTGCGCAGCAGGATGTCGACGATCTGCGCGCCGGTCAGGTTGGGGAAGGCCTCGCGGAGCAGCGCCGCGGCGCCGGAGACGTGCGGGGCGGCGAACGACGTGCCGCTCCATAGAGCCGAGCGGCCCTGCGCGTCGATCGCCCGGATCAGCTCGCCCGGCGCGACCAGATAGAACTGCCGTGCGCTGCCGGCGCGGTTGCTGAAGTCGGAGATGGTCCCGTTCGCATCGACGGAGCCGACGACGACGCCGGCACCCTGCGCCGCGGGAGAGGCGAACCACAGGCCCAGGCCGGCCGGCTCGGCGTCGCCGCCGTTGCCGGCGGCCGCCACCAGCACCGCCCCCGCCCGTGCGGCGCCCGCCAGCGCCGAGGAAAGGTCACCCGCCGGGGCGACGCCGCCCAGGGAGAAGTTCAGCACGTCGGCGCCGTGCGCCGTCGCCCGCCGGGTCGCGGCGGCGAGGTCGGACTGGTAGTGGAGCCCGGTCGACCGGCCGTCTGCGCCCGCCGCGTCGGTCCGCAGCGCCATGATCCGGGCGTCGAAGGCGACGCCGTGCGTCTTCGTATCGTTGCGCCGTGCCCCGATCACGGCGGCGACGCCGGTGCCGTGGCCGCGCTCGTCCGCGAGCGGGGCGCCCGCGCGCGCCGCCACCATGTCGGCGGAGGCGGGATGCAGCGCGCCGGCGAATTCAGGGTCCGTCGCCCGGATGCCGGAATCGATCACCGCAACGGTGCGCCCGAGCCCGGTGACGCCGTGGGCGTAGGCGGCTCCGGCCCCGATCCGGTCGAGCGCCGTGCTCGTGCGATATTCGCTGGTGTCGTAGGCGATGGGGACCCGCAGCGCCGTGGCACCCGGCGGCGCGGACGTCGTCGTCGGGCCGGGATTCGCCGCACCCGTGCCGCCGCCGGTGCAGGCGGACAGCGGCACGAGGGCGACCAGGGCCGCAGCGAGCCGGCGGTTGCGGCGGGAAAGGACAGGCACGGTAGGGGCTTTGCGCATCGATGATCCGGCCGCTGTTTGCTGTGGCGTCTCGGATCATGGTTAATGCGATATTAAGGTTAACGAGCGGTTAATAATAGGGAAGATGCCTCTGCTGACCGGTCGGACGCCCGGAACCATGCGCGCTGGCGCCATGTTGGATTCGATCGAACAGACGAGGAACCGACATGACGGACAGGAACTCCCGGGAAGATCGCCCCGAGGCGGCTCCGGAACGGGTCGCCGTCTACGACCGCCCGAACCGTCCCGCCCAGCCTACCAGCACCACCGGCACCACGGGCACTGCCCGGCCCGTCGGCCGCGGCACGTCGGCCGCCGCCGGCTGGCTGGTCCCGGCAGCGGTGGTGCTGCTGCTGATCGTGGCCCTGCTGTGGTGGCTGTGAGCCGCGGCCGGGGTTGGAGATCGAAGACGAGGAGACAAGGATGAACGAGAAGACCCTGGTCGCTCTCTACGACGACGCGGCGGCCGCCTATCGCGCGGTCGACGAGTTGGAGGGTTCGGGCATCGCGCGCGAACGCACCCGGGTGGTCAGCGGCGCCGCCGACGCCGTTCCTCCGGGGGAGGGCTTCAACGCCCAGACGGGCGTGGGCGCCGTCGAGGAGAGCCGCGGCTTCGGCGTGCCCGGCACCGACCTGCACGCGCTCACCGACCTGGGCGTTCCCGAACAGGACGCCCAGGTCTATGCCGAAGGGGTTCGGCGCGGCGGCTCGCTGCTGATAGTGGAACTGGACGCCGGGCAGGTCGAGCGCGCGCTCGACGTCCTGGCCCGGCACGGCCGCGTCGATGCCGCGGAGCGCGGGCGCATGTACCGGGACGAGGACCGGGCCGGCCTCGGCGCCGCGGCCACCGCGATGCGCGGCGCGGACGCGGCGCCCGGCCCGTCGGATCCCGAGCATCCCAGGATCGACCCGGTCGCCGAGCAGCGGGCCAGGAGCCACGGGCCGGACTGAGGAAGGGCGCGCCGCGCAGCGGCGGGAAGGACGGGGGATGCGTCACGTCCCCCACATTTCCCGGAGGCGGTCGTACCGTTCGGCGAGATGGGCGGCGCGGTCGGCATGGGTGCCGCGGACCGCCTCGACGCCGTGCCGCTCGTAGAGGTCGAGCGACAGCGCGCTGTGGACCAGCCCGATATGGGTGAATCCCTGGGGGAGGTTGCCGAGAAACGTCCCGTCCGCCGCCATCTGCTCGGGATAGAGGCCGAGGTCGTTCGACAGGGCCATCAGCTCCTCGAACTGGCTGCGCGCCTCCTCCCCGCGGTCGAGATGGAGCAGCGCGTCCACCAGCCAGAAGCAGCAGATCAGGAACGCGCCCTCCCGGCCCGCCAGCCCGTCGTCGGTGCGGTAGCGGCGTATCAGTGGCCCGCCGTCCCCCAAGCCAAGGTCCCGCCGGACCCGGTCGACGGTCCTGGAGACGACGGCGTCGTCGAGCGGCAGCCCGTGCATCGGCGCCACCAGGAGTGCTGCATCCGTCTCCTCGCCGTCCAGGATCTGCGTCAGGTGGCCGTCGGCATGGATGCCGCGGCTGCGGATCGTCTCCAGGACGCCGTCGCGGGCGCGGCACCATTCCTCCCGTTCGCCGAGCAGCCGGACCGCGCGGTCCAGGCCGACCCAGGCGAGGATCGCGCTGTGGGTGTGCCGGCGCGGCGGCAGCCTGGGTTCCCAGATGCCGGCGTCGGGCTCCTCCCAGTGCCCGGCGATGAACGTCGCGAGCGCTTCGACGACGCGCTCCGTTTCCCGGTCGAGCGTTCCGCCCATGCGCTTCATCACGTAGGCGAGGTCGATGACCTGGCCGTAGACGTCGAGCTGATGCTGCTCGACGGCCTCGTTGCCCGAGCGGACCGGGCGGCTGCCGCGATAGCCGGCGGCATCTTCATGGATGCGCTCCTCCCTGCCGGCCCCGCCCCCGACCGCGTAGAGCGGCAGGACCCGCGGCAACGTCTCCTCGCAAGCGCCCACCAGGAAGCGCAGGAAATCCCGGGCCTCGTCGGCATGCCCCATCTTCAGGATCGAGAACAGCGTCAGCACCGCATCGCGCAGCCAGCAGAAGCGGTAGTCCCATGTCCGCGCGGTGCCGATCCCCTCGGGCAGGGAGGTCGTCGGCGCGGCGACGATCGCGCCGGTCGGGGCGTAGGTCAGCAGCTTCAGCACCAGCGCGCTGCGGAGCACGGCTTCACGGTGGGGACCGTCGTACGAGGTCGCCGAACTCCATCCGCGCCAGTATCGGACGGTGCTGGCGAGCATCGTGTCGGCGCGGTCGCGGGGGAGCGGGCCCGGCAGGCCCCCCGGCGCCAGCACGGCCGTGCGCCTTTCGCCTGCCGCGACATCGAAGACGCCCGCGACGCGGCCGTCTCCGCCCTCCAGCGGCAGGTCCGCGAACAGGGACGGAAGCCCGTCCGAGCGCCAGGCCCGGTCCTCGAGGCCGAGTGCGGCTGGCCGCATCTCCAGGCCGTCCCGGACCGGCTGGTACCACAGGCGCATCGCGACCCGCCCGGTTTCGCCCTCGACGATGCGGACCACCCATCCGGCCGGCCCGATCGCGGTGAAGTCGGTCGTCCCCTGGGGCGCCTCGCTTCTCAAGGGCATGAAGTCGATCAGCTTCACCCGGCCCGACGTGGTTTCGAACGTGGTCTCGAGGACGTTCGTCTCGGGCAGGTAGCGGCGGCGTGCCCGGGCGGCCTCCACGGGTCGGATCTCGAAGCAGCCGCCCCGCCGGCGGTCGAGGAGCCGCGCGCAGACCGGAGCGGCGTCGAAGCGATCGAAGCAGCACCAGTCGATGCTGCCGTCGATGCCGACCAGCGCGCTGCCGTGGCAGTCCCCGATCAGGCCGTAGTCGCGCAGCGGCAGGTCCGGGCGCCCCGACCCCTCCAGGACGCGCAATGCAGGCAGTTCGACCTGCTGCCGCGGCGCTCGCATCCCGTTCATCGCCCTACTCGTCGCGCTGGCCGTCCGCCGGCGCCGCTTCGACGAGGAGCAGCGTGTCGTCTTCCGTCAGGCGCAGCCGCTCCACCGGGACGCTCGTGCGGCTTCCGTCGAGCCCGCCGGTCGCGACCATGGCGGTCGTACCGGTCCGCGTCCGCTCGACGGACGTGATCTCGCCCACCCGCCGGCCGGCGCCGTCGACGACTTCCATGCCTTCCAGCGTGCCGATGCCGCGTTCGCGCAACGCCTCGTCGATGCCGGCACCGACATGCGAGGCGCCCGACGCGATCACCTCTCCCGCCCGCCGGAGCGCCGGCATCGCGGTCTCCGCGAGCCGCTCGGCTCCGGTGCCGATCGCCTCGCCGGCCTCCAGCAGCGCCTCGCCGGCCGCTTCCGCGGTCCGTTCGGCAGAGGGGTCGGCAGAGGGGTCGGCAGAGGGGTCGGATCGTGCCGGCGAAGCGGCCAGCAAGGCGATCGCCAGGGCGGCCGGCAGGGCCTTCCCCAGCGGCATCGAAGCGCGGACGCGCGTACGGTCGACCAAGATTCCCTCCCAGCGTTGAACCCGGAACAACAGGGGGGACGGCTTCCCGTTTCGCGGACATATGGACGCGGCGGGCGTCAGCGCGCCGTCCACAGCTCCCTTGCGGTGCGCAGCGCGTCCTCGGGGCTGGTGCCCGGCCGCGCGGTCGCGAGCGCAATCGCCGCCGTGCCCAGCACGGACGCCTCGCCGACGGGGTCCTCCGCCTCGCGTCGCCACACCGCCAGCAGGTGGTCGGGCGAGGCCGGCTCCGGCCGTTCGCCGCGGCCGCTGCCCAGCAGCGGCGGCCACTCCAGGTCGGACCACGCCTCGCCGTGCTGGAGGCGCACGGTGCACGCCTTCAGCGGGTTGCGCTCCGCCTCGCCGCGCCCGCCCTTGAACACCGAGGAGCGCGGCTGGCCCAGCGCCGCGGCGGCGCGGGCGTGCAGGTCCAGGTAGGGTGGGTGGAACACGCCCTGGATCACCGCCGGCGCCGCCGCGGGGTTCACCAGCTTCAGCAGGCTGTTGACCGGCGTGCGCAGGCCGAGCAGCGGCCTCATCCCCATCAACCGGTCGAGGGCCGGCGCCATGAACCGGAGCGGCACATAGGCGAAGCCAGCGTCGCGCAGATGGGCGGCCGCCTCCGAGGGGCCGGTCGCCGTCGGCAGGCCGAGCCGGGCCGCGATCGCCTCCGCCGAGCGGGGATTGTCGGGCGGCTGGACGCCGTGCATCAGCACCCGGACGCCGGCGCGGGCGAGGAGGAGCGCCGACAGCAGGAACCATGGCGCTCCGCGCGAAGGGCCGGTCGCGTAGCTCGGCCAGTCGAGGTCGGCGGCCGAAGGTCCGCCGAGGGGCGGCCAGCCGTGATGGTTGCGCGCCGCCTCGACGAAACCGGCGAGCTCTTCCGGCGTTTCGCCGCGGTAGCGCAGCAGCAGCAGGAAGGCGCCGACCTGCAGGTCCTCGGCCCGGCGTTCCAGGATCGCCGCGAAGGCGTCGCGTGCCTCCTGCCGGTCGAGCGCGCGGCCGCGGCCCGGCCCCTTGCCGACGATGCGCAGCCAGTTTGCGAAGGGATGCTCGCCGCTGCCGGTCCCGTCCTCGTCCACGGATGCTCCTCGCGTCTCGTTCGCGCCCTCCGGCGCATGCCGGGCGGCAGCCTGACACGGGGCGGGGCCGGCGGCCAAGCGCCGCGGCATGGATCGGTCCTCGTGCTGTTGGCGCTTCAGGCTAACCGAGGGAGGAGACGGCATGGGCCGTTTGCAGGGATCGACGGTGGTGGTGACCGGCGCGTCGAGCGGCATAGGGCGGGCGACCGCGATCGAGTTCGCGCGGCGCGGGGCGCGGGTGGTCCTGGCGGCGCGCCGGCCGGAGCCGCTGTGGCGGGCGGCCCGGGCCTGCGCGGCGGAGGGCGGCGAGGCGCTCGCCCTGCCGACCGACGTCACCGACGCCGAGGCGGTCGAGCAGCTCGCGCGCACGGCGGTCGAGACCTTCGGTTCGATCGACGTCTGGGTGAACAATGCCGGGGTGGGGCTGTTCGGCCGTTTCTGGGACGCGCCGGTCGAGGTCCACCGCCGGGTCGTCGAGACGAACCTCTTCGGCGCGATGCATGGCGCGCACGCCGCCGTCCCCTGGTTCCTGGTCCAGGAGCGGGGCGTGCTGATCAATACGGCCTCGCTCGGCTCGTTCCTCGCCACACCCTACGCGGACGCTTACTCGGCTTCGAAGTTCGGGGTGCATGGCTTCACGCAGAGCCTGCGGGCGTCGCTGCGCCACTGGCCCGGCATCCATGTCTGCGCGGTCTATCCCTCGGTGGCGGACACGCCGGGCTTCGCGCATGGCGCCAACTACACGGGGCGCCGCCTGGTGCCGCCGCCGGTGATGATCCGGCCCGAGCGCGTCGCCCGCAGGATCGCCGACCTGGCCGAACGTCCGCGGCCGAGCGCGCTGATCGGTGTGCAGGCCGTGCTCGCGCGCCTCGCCGGCGCCGTGGCGCCCCGGTTCGCGGCGGCACTCCAGGCGGCGTGGTTCGACCTCTATCTGGCACGCGCAGAAGCCGGCCCGGTCACGGACGGCAACGTCCTGGCGCCGGTGGCGGAGGGTACGGGGACGACGGGCGGCTGGCGCCATCGGCGCAGGCCGATGCGGGCGGCGCTGATCGCCGCGGGGATCGGGGCGGTGGGCATGGGGGCCGCGGGTGCCTTGGCCCGCATGGGCGCCCCGGGTGCCTCGGGCCGTGCCGATGGCCCGGTCCGCCGCGGGGACGCGGCGGCGGTCCCCGTCAGTCGCCCGATGCCGGGGCGGGTCGGCGCCGGCTGAAGCGGAACAGGGCCCACAGCGCGATCAGGAAAAGTCCCAGCATCACGACCCCCAGGCCGGTCGCGAGATCGCCCAGGACGTGCTGGAGCGCCGCTCCCGCGAGGTAGCCGGCACCTGCGAAGGTAAAGGCCCACAGGCCGGCGGCGATGAAGTTGAGGCCGGCGAAGCGGCCCCAGCCGATCGGGCTCATGCCCATCGCGAAGGAACTGACGTTGCGAACGCCGTAGACGAAGCGGAAGGTCAGGATGAAGCCGGTGTTGTAGCGCGCGAGCAGGGACAAGGCCTTGTCGACGCCGCCCTTCAGGCGCGGGAACCGCCGCAGCATGCGCGCGCCGTAGCGCCGCCCGACCAGGAAATAGAACTGGTCGCCGCAGAAGCTTCCGATCCAGGCGCAGGCGATCAGGGTCGGCAGGTCGAGTATCCCCTCGCGCGCCGCCGCGCCCGAGAAGATCACGAACGTCTCGCCCTCGAGGAAGGTCCACGCGAATACGATGGCGTAGTAGAGATCCCCATACTCGCGGATCAGGTCCATCAACTCCAAGACGGAGATCTCCCCTCGACGGCCGGACTCTGCGCCCGGTTCCAGTCTACAGCCCGGGGCCGGCCATAGATAGGGAGCAGACACGGGATTGCCGACTCCGGGCTCGACGCGAAAGAAGGGGGTTGTCCGAAAGGTTTGGTTAACTCGCGCCAAACCATCATCGGTGGGGTCAGCCTCAGCAAGGGACCCGCCGATCGTCATGCGACCGATGAGACCGATCCCGGCCATGGTCGAGGGGGCCGTGAAAGCGGCGAGAGGGGCCCTCCTGGCCGTCCTCCTGATCCTCCTCCCGGCCGTTTCCGGTGCCGCCGTGCCCGGGGCCGCGGGCGAGATGCGGCTGGTTCCGGGGTTCGAGCAGGCGATGGCCGGCCCGCGAGCCGCCAAGGGCGCGGTGATCTGGAGCCACGGCCGCTCGCTCGAGGTGGAGGATTCCACGGCGTCGACCCCGGCATGGCTCGCCGGCCTGCGCGACGCCGGCTGGGACGTGTGGCGCTTCGAGCGGCCGTCGCTGTCGGACTCGCTGCCCGGAAGCTCGCAGGTCCTGGCCGGCTGGGTCGGCGAACTGCGCCGGCGGGGGTACCGGCACGTCGTGCTCGCCGGCCAGTCCTTCGGCGCGTTCCTGTCGCTGATGGCGGCTTCCGCGGTCGAGGGCGTGGACGCGGTCGTCGCGACCGCGCCGGCGGCCTTCGGCGACTTCTCCGATTCGCACGCGACCTGGCGACTGAACGCGTCCCGGCTCTATCCGCTGGTCGAGAACGTGCGCACGCCGCGGGTCATGATGTTCTTCTTCCACGGCGACGAGTTCGATCCCGGTGGGCGGGCGGAGCGCGTCGAGGCGATCCTGGCCCGGCGCGGGCTCGATCACCTCGTCGTCGACCAGCCGGCCGACCTGCCGGGGCACGGCGCCGCCAACACCGGATTGTTCGTCCGCCGCTTCGGCGCCTGCATCGCGGAGTTCCTCGACCCGGCCCGCCGCACGGCGGCCCGGCCGTGCGAGCAGCCCTGGGGGCGGGCTCCCAGCGCGCAGATGGCGTCGGTGCAGGGCGGCTCGGCGGGCAATGCCGGCGGCGAGCCCCGCTCGCCCTTCGCCGGCCGCTGGTACGGCTTCTACGTCAACGGCCGGGAAGTCCTGCTGACCGTCCAGCCGGTCTCCGGTGGTTCCGTCGCGGCGACCTACGCGATCGGGCCGGGGGTGGTTCCAGGGCAGGAGCCTGAGACCGCCGCCCGCAAGGGCCGGCAGTCGGGAAGTGAACTCGTGTTCGACGAACCGGGTCTCAACCGCCTCCAATACCGGCTGCGTGCCGACGGCAGGCTCGCGGGGACTTGGCGAGCCGCCGACGGTACGAGCGAACTGCGCATCCTCATGCATCGGATCGACTGAAGGCGACTGGTGCCGTGCCCCCTACACTTCGCCAGGGGGAGCACCCCGAAAGTGACGAGGTGGTTTACACGGCTTGCTACTATCGATATCGTCCGCAATACGGTGCAAAACCATCCGGAGCGACGGGTGTGATCTGTCCCAGCCGCATCCGCCCGTACGGAAGACCTTGTCTGGGAGTCGGCACGAACGTTTTAGACGAAAAATTGCCACAGTCACGCCCCGCTGGGCATGCCCTGCCGGGCCTCGGACTATCGGTTTGGGGAGGAAACGCGCACTCATGAAAAATGCATCCACCGATCGAACCATCGATACAGCCGGATACTGGCAAAAGACGAAGGGGCTGATGCTGATTTGCATGGCCGTATGGTTCATCTTCAGTTTCGGCATCCACTTCTTCGTCGAATCCCTCAACGAGATCGTGATCCTGGGCTTCCCGCTCGGCTTCTACATGGCCGCGCAGGGATCCCTCATCGTCTTCGTGGCGCTGATCTTCTGGTTCGCGAAGCGGCAGAACGACATCGACGCCGAATTCGGCGTCGACGAGCAGGAGTGAGGACGTCGTTATGCAAGGCGATTTCACCAGCAATCTCGGCCGGATCTACTCGATCTACACGGGTGGGTTCATCGGCTTCGTGATCCTCCTCGCGATCTTGGAATACGTGGGCGTACCGAACCAGATCATCGGTTACCTGTTCGTGTTCTTCACGATCGCGGTCTATGCCGGCATCGGCATCCTGTCGCGCACGATGCAGGTCAGCGAGTACTACGTCGCCGGCCGGCGGGTGCCGGCGGTCTACAACGGCATGGCGACCGCCGCCGACTGGATGAGTGCCGCGAGCTTCATCGGCATGGCCGGCACGCTCTACTCGCTCGGCTACGACGGCCTCGCCTTCGTGCTGGGCTGGACCGGCGGCTACGTCCTGGTCGCGGTGCTGATCGCGCCCTATCTGCGCAAGTTCGGCGCCTACACCGTGCCCGACTTCCTGGGCGCGCGCTACGGCGGCAACTTCGCCCGCCTGATCGGCGTCGTGATCCTGTTCGCCTGCTCCTTCGCCTACATCGTGGCGCAGGTGACCGGCACCGGCCTCATCGCCTCGCGCTTCCTCGGCATCCAGTTCGAGGTCGCGGTCTTCGTCGGCCTGATCGGCATCCTGGTCTGCTCCATGCTCGGCGGCATGCGCGCGGTG
>NZ_DASYHS010000088.1:0-5309 GCF_035998295.1 Arenibaculum sp.
CACCGCGCGCATGCCGCCGAGCATGGAGCAGACCAGGATGCCGATCAGGCCGACGAAGACCGCGACCTCGAACTGGATGCCGAGGAAGCGCGAGGCGATGAGGCCGGTGCCGGTCACCTGCGCCACGATGTAGGCGAAGGAACAGGTGAACAGGATCGCGACGCCGACCAGGCGGGCGAAGTTGCCGCCGTAGCGCGCGCCCAGGAAGTCGGGCACGGTGTAGGCGCCGAACTTGCGCAGGAAGGGCGCGATCAGCACCGCGACCAGGACGTAACCGCCGGTCCAGCCCAGCACGAAGGCGAGGCCGTCGTAGCCGAGCGCGTAGAGCGTGCCGGCCATGCCGATGAAGCTCGCGGCGCTCATCCAGTCCGCGGCGGTCGCCATGCCGTTGTAGAAGGCCGGCACCCGCCGGCCGGCGACGTAGTACTCGCTGACCTGCATCGTCCGCGACAGGATGCCGATGCCGGCATAGACCGCGATCGTGAAGAACACGAACAGGTAGCCGATGATCTGGTTCGGCACCCCCATCTGTTCCAGGATCGCGAGAAGGACCACGAATGCGGCGAAGCCGCCGGTGTATATGCCGTAGACCCGGCCCAGGTTGCTCGTGAAGTCGCCCTTCATCGACTGTTCCTCCCCCGGCTCATTCTTCTTCCGCGACGCCGAATTCTTCGTCGATCTTGTTCTGCTTCCAGGCATACCAGAAGATCAGGACCACGAAGACGATCAGGGATCCCTGCGCGGCCATGTAGAAGCCGAGCGGGAAGCCGAATATCACGATCTCGTTGAGTGGCCTGGCGAAGGCGTGGATCACGTATCCGAAGATGAACCACAGCAGCAGCGTGATCCACATCAGGTTCTTGGTGCGGCTCCAGTGACGCTCCGCCTCTTCGGGGGAGATGCGCTTGTCTTGCTGCATCGACATCGACCTGTACCTCCCTTGGCTGCCGTCTTCGCCGGTACGAAGCAGGAAAGGTCTGCCGGCCGAGGCGGCATGGTTTGCGTTAACCAATTTTTTACGCTACCCAAAGCTGCTGCCGGGTGTCGAGGCGGAAAATGCGCGAGTGCTCGACTTGGGTCCGCAACCCCGTCATCCACCACCGGCGTGATTCCGCCGTGCATGGCCTTATGGACTAGGCTACTGTGGGTAGACCGAAACCCGGATTCGCGATGTCTGCCTCATGGTCGAGCGGCGCTTCCCACCACCCGCGGTGACGTGGTCATCCAAGTCCGTGCAGGCCAAATCCGTACAGGCCAAGCCCGTACAGGCCAAGCCCGTGGCCGCGGCAGGCGTCCGACCGCCCCCCGTCCCGCAGCCGGCGCAGCGTCCCGCACCGCCCGCGGTCGTCCAGCACAAGGCCGGGGGGCCGTCCGCTCATGGCGGTTTCGCTCCGCCGGCACCCGCCCGTCCGACGCAACCGCCCGTCGTCCAGCACAAGGCGGGGGGGCAGGCGCAGGGCATCGTGCAGCGGGCATTCGACCCCGGTCCCCTGGGACCGTTCAGCATGGGGACGAGCCCGCTCGACGGACTCAGCGAGCGGGAGATCCGCCAGGCCCGCAGGGGAGTAAGGGCAGCAGGAGGGCGCGCCGCGGGGCGCATCACCGGCGATCGCATCCGGCACGCCGTCCTCGAAAACCGGAAGGCTGCCCGCCTGGCACTCGATCCCGACGGGGAGCATGCCGGCTGGCACATCCCGACCTCGGCATGGGCGATCCACAAGGTCGGCGCGAACTACTACAAGTTCTACAACGACGCCCTCGGCTACGTCGATTTCGACAATGCCGGGGTCTACGCGGCCGGGGATACGACGGAAGACGGGAAAGCGGTGCCTGCGGCCACCGTCTATGCTGCGATGCCCTATGCGGCTCTCCTCGGAACCGTGAACATCTTCCACAGCACCAAGAAAGGGACCGACTACATGATCGATCCCGTCACGGGCGGCGCCAGCGCGGACACGCTGAAGCAGAACAACCGCGCTCCCCACGACGCCGTCGCCAATGCCCTGCGCGGAACCCCCAAGCCCGCCGGCTATACCTGGCACCACCACAAGACCAAGGGGCGGATGGACCTCGTCAAGACGACCGTCCACGCCTCGTTCGCGCACCGCGGCGGCTTCTCGCTCTGGGGCCGCAAGTGACTGGCGCCGTCCGCCCCCGCCTAGCGCAGGGATGCGAGGAACGCCGTGAAGCCGTCCGCCAGCGCGGTCAGGGCCTCGAACGGGTCGTCCTCCGGTTCGCGCTCGTGATCCCAGAAGTAGATCCTGCCGCGGTGCCGGCCGGCCAGCGCGATGCATATGGCATTGCCGAAGGGGTCGTCGCCGACCGGCAGCACACCCCGCGGCAGGCGCCGCCGATAGATGCCCCACATCTCGTCCAGGCGAAGATGGTCCGGGCCGTCGTGCAGCCCGTACAGGCTCTCGATCCGATCTTCCCCTTCACGCGCGGAGACGAAGGTGGAGGGGACCGGCGTGCCGCCGTTATGCGCCAGCAGGAAGTCCCGGTAGTCTTCCGGCAGCGTGAAGCCGAGATCGGCCTCGAAGTCGGCGAGCCTCGCCTCGTCGAGGGCGCCGTACGCGTTCGAATTTCCGATTTCCATGAGACGGCTCCGAGGAACGCAAACACCGTCGTTCCCAGCGCCTGATCCTACCACGAAAGAAGGAACCTCCGCCGTGGATTCCGTTGCCGGCCCGGGGCTTGCGACCGCCGCCTCCAAGCATGCCCCGGTCGAGCGCCGGCGACGATTGTCCGAATCCGTGCTGTGGACGGGGATGCGCGACTTCTACTGCCGCGAAGGCGTCCTCGCCTGGAGCGAGCACGCGATTCCCCACCACATCACGAGCTGTCCCTTCACCGCGGACGCCTATGCCCGCACCGCCTTCGCCTATCTGCGCGACTGTCTGGCGGCGGCGCGCGAGGGCGGCCCGGGGCTCGACCCCGCGCGGCCGGTCCATACGATCGAGCTCGGCGCCGGGCCGGGCCGGTTCGGATACCTGTTCTTGCGCCGGCTGCTGGAACTGCGCCGCGACTCGGGCCTCGACCTGCCGCCGGTCCGCCACGTCCTGACCGACATGGCGGAGCGCAACGTCGAGGCCTGGCTCGCCAATCCCTGGCTGCGGCCGCTGTTCGACGACGGCGTGCTCGACGTCGCCCGTTTCGACCTCCAGTCCGACCGCGAGATCGAGCTGCGGTGCTCGGGCGAGCGGCTGGCGCCGGGTTCCCTGGCCAATCCCTTGGTCGCGATCGCGAACTACGTCTTCGACAGCGTGCCGCAGGACGCGTTCCTGGTCGAGAGGGGGGAACTGTACGAGACGCTGGTGACGACGACGCCGGACCGCGGCGCCGGACTGCTCGGCGCGCGGATCGACTACCACCACCAGCCCGCCCGGTCCCCGTATTACGGCGAGCCGCACCGGGACGCGATCCTGGAGCTCTACCGCCGGCGCCTGCCGCGCGTGACCTTCGGCTTCCCGGTCGCGGCCCTGGCCTGCATCGACGGCCTGCTCGACCTTTCGGGCGGGCGGGCGCTGTTCCTGTCCGGGGACAAGGGGATGTCGCGGGACGATGCCTTCCTGACCGAAACGGCGCCCCTGGGACTGGCGGCGCACGCCCCGGGCTGCTTCTCGGTATCCGTGGACTACCAGATCCTGGGCGAATACTGCCGCCGGCTCGGCGGCCTCGCCCTCCATCCCTCCCATTCCCACGAAAGCCTCACCGTCTCGGCCTTCCTGTTCGGCGACGCGCCCGGCCGCTTCAGCGCCACCCGCGGCGTCTATGCCGAGGCGATCGACCACTTCGGGCCCGACGACTTCTTCGTGGTGGCGAGCGGGCTGGACGCCCAGGCGGAAAGCTTCTCCAACGGCCAGATCCTGGCGATGCTGCGGTTCAGCAAGTGGGACCACCAGCTGTTCCTGCGCTTCCTGCCCGCCCTCAAGGCCCGTGCCGCCGGGCTGTCGCCCGACGAAAGGTCGCGCCTGCGCGATGCCGTCCATGCGGTGTGGGACGGTTTCCTGCCGATCTCGGCCGCCGAGGACCCGGCCTTCCAGTTCGGCACGTTCCTGATGGAGCTGGGGTTCGACCGGGACGCCGCGGTCTTCCTGCGCTGCTCGGCCGAGCATTTCGGCCTGGAGGCGGGCAACGCCTACAACCTCGCGCTCTGCCTCTGGCGCATAGGCGAGGCGGAGGAGGCGCGGGAATGGGCCGAACGCGCGGCCGGCCTCGACCCCCAGCTCGACGAGGCCAAGGCGCTCCTGATCGAGATCGCGTCGGCGGCCGGCCGCCGGCCGGTCTCCCCCGGTCAGCGGTAGCCGAGTTCGCGCAGCCGAGCGACCGTGTCCTCGACCGAGCGGTGCAGGACGCCGATGCCGCCCATGGTGGTCCACGCGTCGATGTTGGCGGCCCGGTCGTCGACGAGCACGTCGCCCGGCCTGCCATGGCACGGCTTGTGGCGGCTGTGGCAGCAGATCACCCGCTCGGTCCGGAAATGCCGTCGGACCCAGGCGATCTTGGCAGGCACGCAGGTGCGGTCGGACGGCAGGATGCCGGTCAGGAAGACGGGGTCGAAGGGGGCGACCTCGGCCCACAGGCGGTCGGCGCCCGGCAGCAGCACGAGCCCGGACCAGAAGCCGCGCGCAGCCTGGATGCGCTTCCACATCGCGCGCCGGGGCACCTCCGCGAAGGGCGTCCCGAACAGCACCTCGACCGCGCCCTCGAAATCGGCGAAGACGCCGTCGAGGTCGAGGAACAACGTCCGACCGGTCATGCCGCGGTCCTCCCGTGCCGAGGTTCCCTCGACATGGTGACGGGCAGGGGCCATATCGAGCCCGGAACGAAGGTCGGGCCGATGGCGGGATGACGCGAGAGGACTACCAGCTCATGACGGTCGCCCAGGGCGGGCGCTGCTTCCACTGCGGCGAGCCGATCGGGGCGAAGGCGACCGACGACCATCTGATCCCGCGGGCCTATGGCGGCGCGGACGTGGCCGGGAACGTCGTGCTCGTCCACCGCCGGTGCAACCAGCTCAAGGGCGACCGCCTGCCGACGGCCGAGGAGGTCGAGCGCCTGGTCGAGCAACGCCGCCGCTCACGGCTCGGCGTCTGGCCGCCGCTGCTCGCCCTGCTCGACGCCGAGCCGGGGCAGGAGTGGATCGCGGTCGCCGTCGCGATCCGGGCCCAGGGCTCCGAATCCAGGTTAACGCGAAGAGAAGCCGAGGATTGAAGCGAGGTATCGGCCGTCCCACCCAGCGACCTTTCTCCTGAGCTTGATGGATTTTTTGTCGGCGACGGCGCGGACGAGGTTGATGGCGAAGTGTC
>NZ_DASYHS010000019.1:0-8748 GCF_035998295.1 Arenibaculum sp.
CACCGGGCTGGCGGCGGGCTCGTTCGACGCGGTGGTGCTGAACTCGGTGGTCCAGTACTTCCCGGACGGGGAGTACCTGCTGCGGGTTCTGTCGGGGGCGCTGGGGGTGCTGCGGCCGGGCGGGACGCTGTTCGTGGGCGACGTCCGGAACCGGGACCTGCAGGAGTGCTTCTACGGCTCGGTGGCCCTGTCGCGGGCCGAGGACGAGCTGCCGGTGGACGCGCTGCGCCGCCGGGTGTCGCGGGCGATCCGCCAGGAGAAGGAACTGGTGATCGCGCCGCGTTTCTTCCGCCTGCTGCCGGGCGCGCTGCCCGGGGTGGGCGGTGTCGAGGTCTTGCTGAAGCAGGGCGGGGGCGACAACGAGCTGACGCGGTACCGCTACGACGTGGCGATCCGGACGGGGGCGCCGGCGGGAGTGGCGGAATCTGAAACGGTCCTGGCCTGGGGTGCCGACGCCCTGGGCGCGCTGGAGCGGGCGCTGCGGACCGGGGCCGCGCCGGTGATCCGGGTTTCGGGGGTGCCGAACCGGCGCTTGGCGCGGGATTTGGGAGTGCTGCGCCGCCTTCGCGAGGCGGAGGGGGAGCTGACGGCCGGGGCGCTGAAGGTGGCGGGCGAGGCGGCGTCGCAGGCGGGAGCCACGCCGGAGCAGTTCCGGGCGCTGGGCGCGCGGCACGGCTACGAGGCCGAGGCCACCTGGACGCCGGGCGCGGACGGCACCTGCTTCGACGTCGTCATGACCGACCGCCGGGCTGCCGCGAACCGTCCCGCGGCGCCGGTGGAGGAGGGCGATCCCCTCGACCACCTCAACGATCCGCTGGCCGCGCGCCTGAAATCGGCCGTGCTGACCGAGCTGAAGGCCGACCTGACGGAGGTGTTGCCGGAGCACATGGTGCCCAGCGCCTTCATCTCGATCGACGTCCTGCCTCTGACGCGGAGCGGCAAGCTGGACCGCAAGGCGCTGCCGCCGCCGGACGGGGAGGCCTTCGCGTCGCGGTCCTACGAACCTCCCGTCGGTCGCGTCGAGGAAACGCTGGCGGGGATCTGGGCCGAGGTGCTGGGCCTGGAGCGGGTCGGCCGGCACGACAACTTCTTCGATCTGGGCGGCCACTCGCTGCTGGCGGTGCGGGTGCTGGAGCGCATGCGCCGGGAAGGGCTGCGCGGCGACGTGCGGATGCTGTTCGCGGCACCCAGCCTGTCCGGCCTCGCGGCCGAGGTGGCGACGGGCGAGGCGGCGGTGGCGGTGCCGGCGAACCTGATACCGCGGGATTGCACCGCGATCACGCCTGACCTGCTGCCGCTGGTGAGCCTGAGCCAGGAGGAGATCGACCGGGTCGTCGCGACGGTGCCGGGCGGGGCGGCCAACGTCCAGGACATCTATCCGCTGGCGCCGCTGCAGGAAGGCATCCTGTTCCATTACCTGATGGCCGAGGCGGGCGACGCCTACCTGATGGCCGTGCTGATGGGCTTTGCCGACCGGGCGCGCTTCGACGGCTACCTGGCCGCGCTGAACGCGGTGGTCGCCCGCCACGACATCCTTCGCACCGGGGTCGTCTGGGAGGAACTGTCCGAGCCGGTACAGGTCGTGCGCCGCCATGCCCGGCTGGAGGTCGAGGAGGTCGTGCTCGATCCCCGCGACGGGGACGTCGCGGAGCAGATGCGCCGCCGGTTCGATCCCAGGCATTACCGGCTGGACGTGCGCCGGGCGCCGACGATGCGCCTCGCCGTGGCGTTCGATCCGGTCCATGACCGCTGGGTCGCGGTGTGGCTGCTGCACCATCTGTGCTCCGACCACACCACGATGGAGGTGATGCTCGCCGAGGTGCAGGCGCATCTCCTGGGCCGCGTCGACGCGCTGCCGGCACCGCTGCCGTTCCGCAACTTCGTGGCCCAGGCGCGCCGGGGCCTCAGCCAGGAGGAGCACGAGGCGTTCTTCCGGTCGATGCTGGACGACGTCGACGAGCCGACGGCGCCGTTCGGGCTGCTGGACGTGCTGGGCGACGGCAGCGGGATCGCCGAAGCGCGCCGCCAGGTCGAGGCGGGGCTGTCGCGGCGGTTGCGGACGGCGGCGCGCGCCCTGAAGGTCAGCCCGGCCAGCCTGATGCACGTCGCCTGGGGCCAGGTCGTCGCCCGGACCTCGGGCCGGCGGGACCCGGTGTTCGGGACCGTGCTGTTCGGGCGCATGCAGGGCGGGGAAGGGGCGGACCGGGTAATGGGCCTGTTCCTCAACACCCTGCCGGTGCGCCTGCGGCTGGGCGGAGCGAGCGCGCAGGACTGCGTGGTCGAGACCCACCGGCTGCTGGGTGAGCTGATGCGCCACGAGCATGCGCCGCTCGCCCTGGCCAAGCGGTGCAGCGCCCTGTCGGCGCAGGCACCCCTGTTCACCTCCTTGTTCAACTTCCGATACACGCCCCGGTCGGAGCGCGTCGATGCCGAGCGCCTCGAGGCCTGGACGGGGATCGACCACATCTCCGTCGAGGACCGGACCAACTATCCCCTGACCGTGTCGGTCGACGACTTCGGCGCGGACTTCGCGCTCAGCGTCCAGGTCGGCGGCGGAGTGAGCGCGGAGCGCGTCTGCGCGATGATGCACCGGGCGCTGGAGACCCTGGTCGAGGCGCTGGAACGACGTCCTTCGACGCCGATGGGCGAGCTGGACGCCCTGCCGCCCGAGGAGCGCCACCGGCTGCTGGTGGAGCGGAACGACACGGCGGCGGCATACCCGCAGGACCGGTGCATCCACGAGCTGGTCGAGGACCAGGTCGCCGCGACCCCGGACGCGACGGCGCTCGCCTGGGAGGGGGGCTCGCTCAGCTATGCGGAGCTGAACGCCCGGGCGAACCGGCTGGCCCATCATCTGCGAAGCTGCGGCGTGCGGCCGGACGACCGGGTGGCGATCTGCGTGGAGCGCTCGCCCGAGATGATCGTCGGGCTGCTGGCGATCATGAAGGCGGGCGGGGCCTATCTGCCCCTCGATCCGGCCTACCCGACCGATCGCCTGGCCTTCATGCTGCAGGACAGCGCGCCGGTCGCGGCCCTGACCCACGAGGCGGCGCGCGCGACCCTGGAAGCGGCGATGGAGAGCCTTGCCGAGCCCGTCCCGACGCTGGACCTGGTCGCCGATGCGCAGAAATGGGCGGATCGGCCGGCCGGCAACCCCCGCCGCGGGGACGTCGGCCTGACGGGAAAGAACATCGTCTACATCACCTACACGTCGGGCTCCACCGGCAAGCCGAAGGGCATCATGCAGGAGCATGACGGCGTGGCCGACCGCCTGATGTGGCTCCAGGACACCTACGGGATGTCCGTGGGCGACGTGGTGCCGGCCAAGACGACGTTCTGCTTCGACGATTCCGCCTTCGAGTTCTTCTGGACGCTGTCGACGGGCGCCAAGCTGGTCATCACCCGGCCGGACGCGCAGAAGGACCCCGGCTACCTCGTGGACCTCGCGATCCGGGAGGGCGTCACCGTCATGCATTTCGTGCCGGCGGTGCTGGCGGGGTTCCTGGAACAGCCCGCGGTCTCCGCCTGCACGACGCCGAGGCTGGCGTTCTGCAGCGGCGAGGAACTGCCGGTGTCGATGATGCGGCGCTTCTGGTCGGAGCTGCCGCAAGCCGCGCTGCACAACCTGTACGGACCCAGCGAGGCCGCCGTCGATGCGACCGCGTGGGCCTGCGACAGGGACGGCCTGGAAAACGGCCTGTGGGACCGTCCCGGCGCGCCGATCGGCCGGGCGATCAAGAACGTGCGGATCTACCTGCTGGACGAGTGGATGGAGCCGGTGCCCGAGGGGATCGCCGGCGAGATCCATGTCGGGGGCGCCGGCGTGGCGCGCGGATACCAGAACCGCCCGGAACTGACCGCGGAGCGCTTCGTCGCGAGCCCGTTCGTGGACGGCGACCGGCTGTACAAGACCGGCGACCTCGGCCGTTACCTGCCGGACGGGAACATCGAGTTCCTGGGCCGCAACGATTTCCAGGTGAAGATCCGCGGGTTCCGGATCGAACTGGGCGAGATCGAGGCGCGGCTGCTGGAGCATCCAGGCGTCAGGGAGGCCGTGGTGCTGGCGCGCGAGGACCAGCCCGGCGACAAGCGCCTGGTCGCCTACTATGCCGGCGCGCCGGAACCGTCGTCCGAACTGGCGTCCGAACTGGCGTCCTTGCGCGAGCATCTGTCGTCGGCCCTGCCGGACTACATGGTGCCCGCGGCCTATGTCCGGCTCGACGCGCTGCCGCTGGCGCCGAACGGCAAGGTGGACCGCAAGGCGCTGCCCGCGCCGGACGGCGAAGCCTTCGCGTTCCAAGCCTATGAGGCGCCGGCCGGGCCGGCGGAAGAGGCGCTGGCGAGGATCTGGGCCGAGGTGCTGGGCGTGGAGCGGGTCGGCCGCCGCGACAACTTCTTCGATCTCGGCGGCCATTCGCTGCTGGCGGTACGGGTGCTCGAGCGCATGCGCCGGGAAGGCCTGCACGGGGATGTAAGGATGCTGTTCGCGGCACCTACCCTGTCGGACCTCGCGGCGGAGGTGGCGACGGGCGAGGCGACGGTGGCGGTGCCGGCGAACCCGATCCCGGAGGGCTGCACCGCGATCACGCCGGACCTGCTGCCGCTGGCGAGGCTGAGCCAGGAGGAGATCGACCGGATCGTCGCGGCGGTGCCGGGCGGGGCGGCGAACATACAGGATATCTATCCGCTGGCGCCGCTGCAGGAAGGCATCCTGTTCCACCACCTGATGGCTGAGGCGGGCGACGCCTACCTGATGCGGAGCCTCGCGCGCTTTGCCGGCCGGGACCGGCTGGACGCCTACGTGGCGGCGATCCAGGCCATGATCGCCCGTCACGACGTCCTGCGGACCGGGGTGCTCTGGGAGGGATTGCCCGAGCCGGTGCAGGTGGTGCGCCGCCATGCCGTGCTGGAGGTCGAGGAGGTCGTGCTCGATCCCCGTGACGGCGATGTCGCGGAGCAGCTCTGGGCGCGGTTCGATCCGCGGCATTACCGGCTGGATCTGCGCCGGGCCCCGATGATGCGCCTCGCCGTGGCCCGCGACCTGGACCGCGGCCGCTGGGTCGCGGTGTGGCTGCTGCACCACCTGTGCACCGACCACACGAGCGTGGACGTCATGCTGGCGGAGATCCAGGCCCACATGCTCGGCCGCCCGGATGCGCTGCCGGCACCGCTGCCGTTCCGCAACTTCGTGGTCCAGGCGCGGCAGAGGACGGATGCCGCGGAGCGCGAGGCGTTCTTCCGGTCGCTGCTGGGCGACGTCGACGAGCCGACGGCGCCGTTCGGGCTGCTGGACGTGCTGGGCGACGGCAGCGGGATCGCCGAGGCGCGCCGTCCGATCGAGGCGGGGCTGTCGCGCCGCCTGCGGGCTGCGGCGCGCGCCCTGAAGGTCAGCCCGGCCAGCCTGATGCACGTCGCCTGGGGCCAGGTGGCGGCCCGGACCTCGGGCCGGCGGGACCCGGTGTTCGGCACGGTGCTGTTCGGGCGCATGCAGGGCGGGGAAGGGGCGGACCGGGTGATGGGCCTGTTCCTCAACACCCTGCCGGTGCGCCTGCGGCTGGGCGAGGCGAGCGCGCGGGACTGCGTGGCCGAGGCCCACCACCTGCTGGGCGAACTGATGCGCCACGAGCATGCGCCGCTCACCTTCGTGAGGCAATGCAGCGCGCTGGCATCGCAGGCACCCCTGTTCACGTCGCTGTTCAACTACCGCTACATCGACAGGGTCGAGCAGGCGGACGCCGACGCCGCGCGGGCCTGGGAAGGCATCGAGCATCTTCGAAACGAGGAGCGCACCAACTATCCCCTGACCGTGTCGGTGAACGACTACGGCGAGGACTTCACCCTGGTGGCCCAGGTCGGCGGCGGGGTCAGTCCCGACCGGGTGTGCGCGATGATGCACCGGGCGCTGGAGACCCTGGCCGAGGCGCTGGAGCAGGCCTCGCCCGTGCCCGTGGGCCGGCTGGACGTCCTGCCGCCCGACGAGCGCCGCCGCCTGCTGGCGGAATGGAACGACACGGCGGCGCCGTGGCCGGAGGGACGCTGCGTCCACGAGCTGTTCGAGGCGCAGGTCCGGCGCAACCCCGCCATGACGGCGGTCGTGCACGGCGAACGGTCGCTGAGCTACGGCGAACTGAACGCGCGGGCGAACCGGGTGGCGCACCGCCTGCTGGCGCTGGGCGTGAAGCCCGACGACCGGGTGGCGGTCTGCGTCGAGCGGTCGCCGGAAATGGTCGTGGGCCTGCTCGGCATCCTGAAGGCGGGCGGGGCCTACGTGCCGCTCGACCTGGCCCATCCCGCAGAGCGGCTGGCCTATGTGCTGCGGGACTGCGCGCCGGTGGCGGCGCTGACGCACGGGCCGGCTCGCGCGGTGCTGGAGGCGGCGATGGGCGGGCTGGCGGCGCGCCCGCCGGTCGTCGAGGTGGAGGAGGAGGGGCGGGGGCCCGATGCCGATCCGCAGGTGGCGGGCCTGGGCAGCCGCAACCTCGCCTACGTGATCTATACCTCCGGCTCCACCGGGGCGCCCAAGGGCGTCATGGTCGAGCACGGCTCCCTCGTGAACCGGCTGTCGAGCACGGCGGGCCGGCTCGGCGTCGGGCCCGACGACGTGTTCGCGGCCATCGCGCCGATCTCCTTCGACATCAGCTGCCTCGAGCTCTGGCTGCCGCTGGCCTGGGGGTTCAGGACCGCGATCGCCGACCGGCCGACCGCCGTCGACGGGGAGGCCCTGGGCGATTTTCTCGACCGGAGCGGAGCCTCGATCGTCCAGGCCACCCCCGGCACGTGGCGCCTGCTCGCCCGTGGCGGCGGCCGCCGCAAGCGGCCGTTCAAGGCCCTGTGCGGCGGCGAGGCCCTGCCCGGCGACGTACGCGACTACCTGCTGGCCGCAAGCACCGAGGCATGGAACGTGTACGGGCCGACGGAGACCACGGTCTGGTCGACCGAGGCCCGCATCGAGGCGTCGGACCTGCCCCTCGACCATGTCGGCCGCCCGGTCGCGAACACGCGGGTCTACCTGCTGGACGCGGCGATGGAGCCGGTGCCCGTCGGCGTGGCGGGCGAGATCTGCATCGGCGGCCCCTGCGTGGCGCGGGGGTACCAAAGCCGTCCGGAACTGACCGCCGAGCGCTTTGTCGCGAGCCCGTTCGTCGACGGCGACCGGCTGTACCGGACCGGCGACCTCGGCCGCTGGCTGCCGGACGGGAACATCGAGTTCCTGGGCCGCAACGACTTCCAAGTCAAGATCCGGGGCTTCCGGATCGAGCTGGGCGAGATCGAGGCACGGCTGCTGGAGCATCCCGGCGTGCGCGAGGCCGTGGTGCTGGCGCGCGAGGACCAGCCCGGCGACACGCGGCTCGTCGCGTATCATGCCGGGACGGCGGAGCCTTCGTCCCTGCGCGAGCATCTTGCTTCGGTCCTGCCGGACTACATGGTGCCGGCCGCCTATGTCCGGCTCGACGCGCTGCCGCTGACGCCGAACGGCAAGGTGGACCGCAAGGCGCTGCCGGCCCCGGAGGGCGGGGCCTTCGTCTCCCGGGACTACGTGGTCCCGGTCGGTGCCGCCGAGGAGGCGCTGGCGGCGATCTGGGGCGACGTGCTGGGCCTGGAGCGGGTCGGCCGCAACGACGACTTCTTCGATCTCGGCGGTCACTCCCTGCTGGCGGTGCGCGTGGTCTCCAGGATCCGCCAGGATCTTGGCATCGATGTCGGCGTCAGGGCGGTGTTCGATGCGCCGACGGTCGCGGGCATGAGGTCGTGGCTGGCCGCGTCCAGCAAGGCCGAGCTCGACCGCTACGAGCAGGCGTCCGCCCTGCTG
Source organism: Arenibaculum sp. (assembly GCF_035998295.1). NCBI lineage: Bacteria > Pseudomonadati > Pseudomonadota > Alphaproteobacteria > Rhodospirillales > Azospirillaceae > Arenibaculum > Arenibaculum sp. The sequence goes on from NZ_DASYHS010000019.1 coordinate 7,811, forward strand.
GCGGCGGAGCTGGAGCAGATGTCCGACGACGAAATCCTCGCCCGCCTTCAAGAGCTCGGGGTCAAATAGCCATGGACGACCGCTTTCCACCCGCCGCTCCGGCTTCCGATCCCGCGCTGCGCGCCCGCCTGCGGAACCTGCTCATGGCCAGGAAGGCGGAGCAGTGGCAGGACGCGCCGATCGGGCGCGCCGGAGAGGACCGGGACCGCCCGTCCTTCGCGCAGCAGCGGGTGTGGTTCCTGGCCCGGATGGGCGGCGGTGCCGGCGAGGCCTATCACGTCCCGCTGGGCTTCCGCATGCGCGGCGACCTGGACGGCGCCGCGCTCCGCCGGGCGCTCGACCGCATCGCGGACCGGCACGAGGCCCTGCGCACGACCTTCGCCGACGACGGCGGCGAGCCCCGACTGCACGTCGGCGTCCCGGGCCGGGGCTTCGAGCTGCGTTCGGACGACCTCTCGGGCATGGCCGACCCGGAGGCCGCGCTCGACGCGCTGATGGCGCAGGAGCAGGCGCTGCCCTTCGACCTGGAGCGCGGGCCCCTGGCCCGGGGCCGGCTGGTCCGGCTGGCGGATGAGGACCACGTGCTGCTGGTCACCCTGCACCACATCGTCTCCGACGGCTGGTCGATAGGCGTGCTGGCCCGGGAGCTGGGCGCGCTGTACCGCGCCTATGCGCAAGGCGGCGGCGACCCGCTGGAGCCGCTGGCGGTGCAGTATGCCGACTACGCGGCCTGGCAGCGGCGATGGCTGTCGGGCGACGCGCTGGAGCGCCAGGCCGCCTATTGGCGCGAGACGCTGTCCGGCGCGCCGCCCCTGCTGGAGCTGCCGACCGACCGGCGGCGGCCGGCGCAGCAGGACTATGCCGGCGGCTTCGTGCGCCTGGACCTGGACGAGGCGCTGACGGCGAAGCTGAAGGCGCTGGGCCAGCGGCACGGGACG
>NZ_DASYHS010000192.1:0-37142 GCF_035998295.1 Arenibaculum sp.
CCGCCCCCGGACAGACTGCCCCCGGACAGACTGCCCCCGGACAGAATGCCTCCGTGCAGGTCGCCCCTCTGCCACCCGCGCCGGCCAGCCCGCCGCCGGCCGCCGCGCCGCCGCCCCCCGCGCAACCGGGGCCGGCGCCGGAGACCCTTCGGGAAGTCGCGCGCCTGGTGGACCTCGCGGAGCGCCAGATCGCGGACAAGCTGCTGACGACGCCGGCCGGCGACAATGCCTTCGAGACCTATGGGAGGATCGTCGCCCTGGTGCCGGACAGCCCGGAAGCTGCGGCGATCCTGGACGAGATCAAGGGCACCTATCTGTCCTGGGCCGCCACGGCCGAGGAGCGCGGCGGCTACGAGGACGCCCGGAGATTCTACGAGCGCGCGCTGAGCGTCGATCCCGACGATGCCGAGGTGACGCAGCGTCTGCGGGCGCTGGACGAAGCGCAGGTCGGCGAGTCGGAGGTCGACACGGCGGTCGTCCAGCCTCCTTCCCAGCCCGATCCCGGGACCGGGCCGGATGAGCCGGAGGAAACCGTGCAGGTCGCCGTCGATCCGGCGGCTTCGGGTCAGGTCCTCCGCCTGCCCCCGGACTATGTCGAGCCGTCCGAAGGCGGGTCGACGGCCGATGCCCCGTCCGCCCCCGGGTCCGCGGCCACGAGGCCGAACGGCTTCACGGATCGCGACGACATGCTCGCCGCGGTCGCGAACCCGGAAGTCCTGGAAGACGTGATCGCCGCCGGCCGCGACCTCGACCATGAGCTTGCCGACGGCAAGACGGCGTTGATGCTGGCGGCCGAGCGGGGCCGGAGCGAGGCCGTCGGCATGCTGCTGGAAGCGGGTGCCGCTCCGAACGCGCGCAGCCGCAACGGCGGAACGGCGCTGATGTACGCGGCCGGGATCGGCGACAACGAGAGCATCCGGATCCTGGTCCGGCATGGCGGCGCGGTCAATGCGATGAACGTGGACGGCAAGACCGCCCTGATGGCCGCCGCCCAGGGGCGGCATACCGACACGGTCCGTCTTCTGCTCGACAGCGGTGCCGACATGGACGCGCGTACCGTCCAGGGGCGCACAGCGCTAGACTATGCCGAGGAGGCGGGAGACCAGGCGAGCGCGACGCTGCTGCGCCTGCGCGGCGCACGCAGCGGTCAGGTGAGCCCCACCGCCATCCAGCGGGACGGCGCTCCCCGACCGAGCGGCCCCATCGACCTGCGGGCGTTCAAGGGTTGAGGCCGTCCATGTCTTCTCGCCGCCGCCCCTCCATCGCGTCGGCGGTTCTCCTGCTGGCGGTCCTGGGGCTCGCGGCCTGCGACGATTACGGCCGTGTCACCGAGACGTCGCGCAACTCGACCTACAGGCCCGAGGAACTGGCCTTCGCCGGCTCCCCGGAGGATGGCGGGTTGTTGACCTTGATCCACGGCAATCCCACCGACGAGCCGCGCGCGGTTCTGACCGGCCGGGTGCATGACGCCTTCGAGCGTGCGGCGCCGGCCCGTAACATCCGCCTCACGCAGACCGTCCAGAAGGGCGAGCGGGGCGATTACCGGGTGGTCGTGGTGTTCGATCCGGCGGCGCCCGTGCTCGACGCCGATCTTTGCACGGGCCGTGTGCCCCAGACCCGCATTCCCGGCGACGAAGTCAGCGTCCGTGCCGCCTTCTGCCGGGACGGCGCGCCCCTGTCGGGAGCTCTCGGCGTCATGGATGCCGACCTCGTCCGCGACCATCCGGACCGGTTCGACCGGTTCCTGAGGGACGTCGGGACCACTCTCTTCCCCGCCGAGGAACAGCGGAACTAGCGCCGCTTCGGCACCCGGATGAAATGAGGGCTCTACCGCCGCTGGCGGAAGAGCCCTAGTTGAGTCAGGGAGGATACAACGTCTCCGTTGCCCGAATGCACTCTACGTCACGTCGATTGAAAATTTGGTTAACGTCGACGACCTCAGGAAGTCATGGTCCGAAGGCGCGCGCGCGCGATGTAGAACGCAAGGACCGGCCAGATGGAGCTCAGCATCAGGGTCGCCAAGGTTATAGCCGCTTGTCCCCGCCAGCCGGCCAGGGGCGTCGAGAGCGAACGGCGGGCGGCGAAGACGGCGCCGATACCGAGATAGATTGCGAACGACAGCAGCGCGAGATCGAACATGCACGTCTCCGGACGGAGAGGGGAATGCCATGAAGATGCCGGGGCTTGGTTAATTAGCGATTAAGCGACCCGCTCGTCCCGGCGGGTGCACATCGAACGAGGAAACCGATGCAGGACTCACGGCACCGATCGCCGACGGCGATCGAACTCCACCGCTTTCCCGGCGACGGGACGATCCCGAACAATGCCGCCCTGGCGCTGATCGTCTACCGCGGAGCCTTCGCCTCGGCGCCCGACATCGCCGCCGCCTGCGAGGCCCGGTTCGCGGCGAACCGCTGGGGTGACGGCTGGCGGAACGGGATATACGACTACCACCACTACCATTCGACCGCCCATGAGGCTCTGGGAATCGCCGCCGGGTCCGCCTCGGTCCGGTTCGGCGGCGAGGGGGGAAGCACCGTCGTGGTGCGTGCCGGCGACGTCGTCGTGATCCCGGCGGGCGTCGGCCACAAGCTCGTCGACGGCACGCCCGATCTCCTGGTGGTCGGCGCTTATCCCGACGGCCAGCAGCCCGACCTCCAGACGGCGGATCCCGGCAGGCACGATGCCTCGGCGCGCAGGATCGCGGCGGTGCCGCTTCCGACGGCCGACCCGCTCCACGGCCCCGACGGACCGCTGATCCGCCACTGGCGCGACTGAAGCTGTCCCGCCTTCTTGCCACTACTTGGTCGCTGGCCTCTGGCGGTCGCGGCGGCTATTAGGAGTTGCTCACGCCCAAGGAGCAGCGGCATCTTCGCCTCATGACCAGCATCGCACGACGCATCGCCGACGAACTGTCGGTGCGCGAATCCCAGGTCGACGCCGCCGTCCGGCTGCTCGACGAGGGAGCCACCGTCCCGTTCGTCGCCCGCTACCGGAAGGAGGCCACCGGCGGCCTCGACGACACGCAGCTTCGAACGCTCGAGGAGCGGCTCGGCTATCTGCGCGAACTCGATGAACGCCGCGCCCAGGTCCTCGCCTCGATCCGGGAGCAGGGAAAGCTGACGGACGACCTCGAGGCCCGGATCATCGCGGCCGATACGAAGACCCGGCTGGAGGACCTGTACCTGCCCTACCGCCCGAAGCGGCGGACGAGGGCCCAGATCGCGCGCGAGGCGGGGCTGGAGCCCCTGGCCCTCGGCCTCCTGAACGATCCGACGCAGACGCCCGATGATCTCGCCGCCGGTTTCGTCGATGCGGAGAAGGGCGTCGCCGACGCCCGGGCGGCCCTGGACGGGGCGCGCCAGATCCTGATCGAGATGCTGGGCGAGGACGCCGACCTCGTCGGGCGGGTCCGCACCTTCGTCGCCGAACAGGGGGCCATCGTCAGCCGGGCCGTCGAGGACAAGCGCGAAACGGCGGAGGCGGCCAAGTTCTCCGACTATTTCGACCATCGCGAACCGTTGAAGCAAGTGGCGTCCCACCGGGCGCTCGCGATGTTCCGCGGCCGCGCCCTGGGTATCCTCGACCTGTCCGTCGAGACGGGCGATGCCGCCGACGAGGCGGCGCATCCCTGCGTGCGGATGATCGCGGGGCATGCCGGCATTGCCGACCGCGGCCGGCCCGCCGACAGATGGCTGCTCGACACGGCGCGCTGGGCCTGGAAGACGAAGATCGGCCTCCATGTCGAGCTCGACCAGCTTTCCGGCTTGCGCGAGAAGGCCGAGGAGGAGGCGATCCGGGTCTTCGGGCGCAACCTGCACGATCTGCTGCTGGCGCCTCCTGCCGGCCCGCGTCCGACCATGGGCCTCGACCCAGGCATCAGGACCGGCGTCAAGGTGGCGGTGGTCGACGCTACCGGCAAGCTCGTGGAGACCCTCACGGTCTATCCCCACCAGCCCCGCAACGACTGGGACGGATCGATCGCCGCTCTCGCGGCGGTCTGCGCCCGGCACCGGGTAGAGCTGATCGCGATCGGCAACGGCACCGCCAGCCGCGAGACCGACAGGCTGGCCGCGGACATGCTCCAGCGCCACCCCGACCTGAAGGCCACCAGGGTGATCGTGTCGGAGGCCGGCGCCTCGGTCTATTCCGCGTCCGAGACGGCGGCACGGGAGTTTCCCGGGCTGGACGTGTCGCTGCGCGGGGCCGTGTCGATCGCACGGCGGCTTCAGGACCCGCTCGCGGAGCTGGTGAAGATCGAGCCGAAATCCATCGGCGTCGGCCAGTACCAGCACGATGTCGGCCAGTCGAAGCTCGCCCGCACGCTGGACGCGGTGGTGGAGGACTGCGTCAACGCGGTCGGGGTCGATCTCAACATGGCGTCCGTGCCGCTGCTGGCCCGGGTGTCGGGGCTGTCGGAGGGGGTCGCTCGCAACATCGTCGACTTCCGCGACGCGAACGGAGCCTTCCGCAGCCGCAAGCAGCTGCTGGAGGTGCCGCGCCTGGGGCCCAAGGCATTCGAACAAGCCGCTGGCTTCCTGCGCATCCGCAACGGCGACGACCCTCTCGATGCTTCGGCCGTGCACCCGGAATCCTATCCCGTGGTGGAGCGTATCCTGAGCCACGCCTCCCGGCGGCTGGAGACGCTGATCGGCGACGTGAAGTTCATCCGGTCGCTGGCGCCCGAGGCCTTCGTCGACGACCGCTTCGGCCTGCCGACGGTCCGCGACATCCTCGCCGAGTTGGAGAAGCCCGGCCGCGATCCCCGCCCCGAGTTCCGGACGGCGGCCTTCAAGGAGGGGATCGAGAAGCTCGAGCACCTGCAGCCCGGCATGATGATGGAAGGCGTCGTCACCAACGTCACCGCCTTCGGCGCCTTCGTCGACGTCGGGGTCCACCAGGACGGCCTCGTTCACATCAGCCAGCTCGCCAGCAGCTTCGTCAAGGACCCGCACTCCGTGGTCAAGGCGGGCGACGTCGTGAAGGTCAGGGTGATCGAGGTCGACCTCAAGCGCCGTCGCATCGCGCTGACCATGCGCCTCGACGAGCGGCCTGCCCGGCCGCCGGAAGGGCGTCCCTCCGCCGATGCCGGCAGGACCGCCGCGAAGCCGCCCCGCAAGCCCGGCCGGTCCGCCGCCGCCGCCAAGCCGGCGCCCGCCGTGACGTCGGCGGGCTCGCCGTTCGGAGGCGCACTGGCGGAAGCCTTCGCCCGCGCGCGCGATTCGAAGCAGCGGCGCGACTGATCCGAGGAGGGGAGCGCGGTGCGGCCGCCCTCCCCTTCCCGTCAGCGCCGGGCCGTTCCGACCAGGCGCTCGAGGACGGCGATCTGGATCGCGGCCGAATCGACCAGCTGGTCTATCGGCACGGACTCGTTGGCGGCGTGGCCCTGTGCGCCCGAACCCGGTCCGAAATTGACGATCTCGATCCCGTCCTCGGCGAAATAGCGCCCGTCCGAAACGCCGGTCGCATCGAGAAACCGCACCGGTGCATTGCGATGCGCCAGCACGGCGTCGCCGAACGCCTGCACGAGCCGCCCATCCCGTGGCGCCGCGAAGCCGTTGGTGCCGCGCAGGAACTCGACCTGCACGCTGCCGTCGGGCTCATCCACCTGCCCCGCGATCGTCAGCATCTCGTCGAAGGCCGCTTCGACGGTCTCGTCCGGCAGCAGGCGGCGGTCGATCTCGACCATGCACTGGTTGGGAACGACGTTGGTGTTGTGCCCCCCGCGCACGAGCCCGACATTCATCGTCGAGCGCAGGTTTGCGTCGCGACGCTGGGACAGCCTTGCGCCCAGTTCCAGGTCCAGGTGCTCCAGCACGCGCATCATGCGCAGGATGGCGTTGTCGCCGGCGGCGGGATTCCCGGCATGGGCGGCCCGGCCGGTCGTCACGATCCTGACCCACATCACGCCACGCTCGGCGGTGATGAGCTGGTTCTCCGTCTGGGCGCCCAGGATCAGCATGTCCGGCCGCACGATCCCCGCCTCGCGGAGATGATACATGCCGTCGGGCCCGAGATTCTCCTCGTCGGCAACGAATGTGAAGATCACCTCGCCCCGCGCCGGACCGCCTCGGCGCGCCAGTTCCTCCGCGAGCCAGAGCTGGACCGCCATGCTGCCCTTGCAGTTCCCGGCGCCGAGGCCGAAGACCTCCCCGTCCTCGACGACCGCCTGGAAGGGGTCGGTGCGCCACATCGCGCGCTCGCCGACGCCCACCGTGTCGGCATGGGCGTTGAAGGCGATGGTCGGACCGCCGCCGGGACCGATCCTGGCGACGCAGTTGTCGAGGCCCTCCGCCCTGGAGACGATGGCCGGTTCGTACCCGGCGCGGCGCAGGAAATCGGCTGCGTAGGCGCAGATCGCGCGCGTGTCGCCGGGCGGGAAGGCGCTGGGGATCGCGATCAGGTCGGACAGGATGGCGACCAGTCGGTCCGTTGGCGGCAGGGAGGCCGGGCTCGTCATGGCGGAGGACTCGGATCAGGCGTTGGCGAGGCGAACCAGGGTCTCGGCAAGGACCTGCGCCCCTGCCGCGAGGTCCGAAGGCGAGGCGCTCTCCGCCTCGTTGTGGCTGATCCCGCGCTCGCAAGGTACGAAGATCATGGCCGTCGGGCAGATCTCGGCGAGGAACTTCGCGTCGTGGTTGGCCCCGGACGGAAGCTCCATGGCCGGAAACCCGAGATCGCGCACCGTCGCGCGCACCGTGTCGACCACCATCGGGTCGAAGGCGCAGGGCAGCGCATGGAAGGTTTCCTCGATCCCGACCTGGCACGGACCGGCATGGGCCCGGCAGACCGCCTGGACCTGATCGCCCAGCCGCTTCAGCGTGTGCGCGTCGGGATGGCGGAAATCGATGGTGAAGAAAACCCGGCCCGGGACGGTGTTCGGCGACCCGGGCGAGACCTCGAAGCGGCCGATCGTGAAGCGGACGACGTCGTCCTCGTCGTGCATCAGCCGATCGAGCGCGCCGACCATCGCGACCGCGGCCACGAAGGCATCCTTGCGATGGCGGCGGGGCATGGTCCCGGCATGCGCCTCCTCGCCCAGGACTTCGATCGCGAACCAGCGTGTGCCCTGGATGCCGGTGACGATGCCCACGGGGACGCGGGCCTTCTCCAGCAGCGGCCCCTGTTCGATATGCGCCTCGACATAAGCGTGGACGTCGAAACCGACGGGCCGCACCAGGAAGTCGGGTTCGCCCGCCCGGATGGCGGCCAGGGCGTCGTGCGCGGCGATGCCGTCCCTGTCCCGCACGGCGAGCGCTTCGTCCGCGCCCGTGCGCCCGGCGAACACGCAGGACCCGAGGCAGCCGGGCTGGAACCTCGAACCTTCCTCGTTGGTCCAGGCGACGACCTCGACCGGGCGGTGGGTCGAGATCCCGGCATCGTTCATGGCCTCGATCGCTTCCAGGCCGGCCAGCACGCCGTAGCTGCCGTCGAACTTCCCGCCTGTCGGCTGGGTATCGAGGTGCGAACCCGTCAGGACCGGGGCCAGGCCGGCCTCGGTACCTTCCCGGCGCACGAACAGGTTCCCGACGGGGTCGGTGAAAACGGCGCAGCCGAGCGCTCGGGCCCAGTCGGCCATCAAGCGGCGCGCGCGACCGTCTTCGGCCGACAGTGCCGGCCTGTTGACCCCGCCGCGCGCCAGCGCGCCATGACGCGCCATGTCCATGTGGCGCGTCCACAGGCGTCCCTCGTCGACGGCCCCTGCCACTCCCGCCGGCTTGCGTGCGCTCGAACCCAATCCCGTCACTCCCCCGATCCCCGTCCGGCCAGGGTACAAGGACCGGTGTGCGCCGTCACCAGGGACCTGGCGTCATGCCCCTTCCGGAAAACATCCCGCGCGCGCCGCCGCGACTGCGACCTGGGTCCGGTTCTTCACGCCCAGCTTCTGCATGATGGCCCTGACATGCACCTTCACGGTACCCTCAAGCACTCCGAGCGACCGGGCGATCTCCTTGTTGGACTGCCCCGCCAGCAGGAGCTGGAACACGTCGCGCTGCCGGCCGGTGAGCCGTTCCAGCATGTGGTTCAGCGGCTCCGTCTCCTCGGCCGCGCCGGGCGGCGCGAGGATCGCGCGCGGCAGGGGAACGTAGGTCTCCCCGGAAAGTACGAGGGAGAGCGCGTGCTCCAGCGCCCCGATCGAGCAGGTCTTCAGGAGATAGCCTCTCGCCCCCGACCGGATGCACTCTATGACGGCCGAGGGCTCGGCCGAGCCCGAGAACACCACGACCGGCGCTCCGCCGATTTCCGCAATCATCCGCCTGAGGCCGGCCACGCCGTCCTCCTCGGTGTCCGCGAGGTGGAGGTCGTACAGCACGATGGCGAGATCGGGCGTCTCCCTGACCAGTTCGATCGCCTCGGCCAGCGAGCCCGCCTCCAGTATCCTGGAGCCTTCGCAGAACTCCCCGATCGCAAGCGCGAGCCCGTGCCGGACCAGGGCATGGTCGTCGACGATCAGGATGGCCCCGGAAGGGCCGCCGCTCGTCCGATCCTTGCCGCTCCTTTGCGGCAGATGCGGAACCTCCGCGTCGACGTCGGATGTCTCATGTCCCACGCGGCTCCCCCCAACAGTAACGGTCTGTTTCATTGCGACGAACAACGGCAGAACGACACTCTCGCCGCTGATGCCATGCGCGGTTGCCGCAATCTCCGGGATACCCACCCAGTCTTCTATAGCATCAACCGCAGCACCTCATGTAAGGTTTTGTTAACCATGAGGCCAATTTATCTCGACGCGCTCACATGGCGCAGGTTTCGGGCAGTTTTCGCGAACGGAACAGGATAGTCGGAGGGGGATCGGATGACCGTCACTTGGAGCGCCATGCTGGTCGACGGCGATCGGCTGTTCTGTGCCGCTCTCGCTGCGCTGTTGAAGGGAGGGGCTTTCAACGTCGATGCGGAGTGCGGCTCGCTGGGCGAAGCGGTGAACCAGGTGCGGCTGGGGCGCCGCCCCGACATCATCCTGCTCAGCCTTCATCCCGCGAACGGCTCTCTTGCGGAAGACAGGTCCGCGATCGTGCTGCTCCGGGACCGGCTGCCCGACTGCAGGATCGTGGCGCTGGGCGCCGATGTCGGGACGGAGACCATGACGGCGGCGCTGAAGGCCGGCGTCGACGGGTGCCTGCACAAGAGCATGTCCTGCGAGGCGCTCCAGCAGGCGCTTCATCTCGTGATGCTCGGCGAGGCGGTGTTCCCGAGCGACGTCGCGGATCTTCTCGTCGGCACCGCGCTGAACGAGACCCGCGACGAGGCCCATGCGGAACCGGGAGGGGCCGAGCTTTCAAAGCGCGAGCTGGAGATCCTGCGCTGCCTGCTGGCCGGCCAGTCCAACAAGGCGATCGCGCGCAACCTCAGCATCACGGAATCGACCGTGAAAATGCATTTCAAGAACGTGATGCGGAAGATCCGGGCGCAGAACCGTACGCAGGCCGCCGTGTGGGCGATCCAGCACGGGCTCGCCCCGCGCTTGACGGCCTGAGCCTGACGGCCTGACGACGCCGTTCTGCATCGATCGTTTCCCCAGCCCGGCATCGGCCCTATAAACTGGATGGGTCGATATCGAAGGGATGCCAGGGAATGACGTCGTCCAATCCTCTCCGCGCGGCGCGGCGGGACGAGTTGAGCTATCCCTTCTCCGACCCGCCGGTGCCCGGCGAAGCGGCCGAGATCGCCGATGGCGTGCTGTGGGTCCGCATGCCGCTTCCCTTCGCCCTGGACCACATCAATGTCTGGCTCCTCGAAGACGAGGCCGGCTGGACCATCGTCGACACCGGCATAGGCGGCGGTCGGACCCGCGCGTTATGGGAACGGCTGTTCGCCGGAGCCATGAAGGGAAACCCGGTCACCCGCGTCGTCGCCACCCATTTCCACCCCGACCATGTCGGCCTAGCCGGATGGCTGGCCGAGCGCTGGCAGGCGCCGCTCTTCGCCAGCCTGACGGAGTGGCTGTTCGGACGCGTCCTGTGCATGGAGGCATCGGCCGGAAGCCGGACGCAGGCGGAAGCGTTCTACCGCGCCGCCGGGCTGGATGCGGATCTGGCTCACGCCCTGACCTCGCGGGGGAACGGCTATGCCCAGGCCGTGACGTCACTGCCGGCCTCGATCTCGCGCCTGAAGCAGGGCGATGGCCTCGTGGTCGGGAACCGCCGGTGGGAGGTTCTGATCGGCCGCGGCCACACGCCGGAACATGTCTGCCTGCACGACCGCTCCGGCGGCGTCCTGATCGCGGGAGACCAGATCCTTCCGCACATCAGCCCGAACGTCAGCGTCTGGCCGTCCGAGCCGGCTGCCGATCCCCTCGCGGACTTCCTGGACAGCCTCGATGCGCTGTCAGCGCTGCCGGCGGACACGCTGGTCCTTCCGTCGCACGGCTTGCCGTTTCGGGGGGTTCATGCCCGCGCCGCGGCGCTGCGGCGCCACCACGAGGAACGGCTGGCGGGCGCGCTCGCAGCCTGCGCCGAGCCACGCACGGTGTCGGAGGTGATGCGCACGATGTTCGCGCGCGAAATGGACAATCACCAGATGATGTTCGCGGTCGGCGAGGCCCTCGCCCATTTGAACCGCCTGGTCGAGGCCGGCCTGCTTCGCCGTCGGCCACACGCCGACGGCGCCTGGCGCTACCTCGCGGTGTGACGCCGGACGATGTCAGGCATCCTCGATCCGCTCGAACTGCTCCGGATCGAGGAGAGCGGTCAGGGCCAGGGTCTTGAGGGTCTTGGGATCGTCGGAACGCTTCATCTGCGCGTGGCGCATGCCCAGGCCGTCCTTGCGGATCGCCACCACCTCCCAGATCCCGCCCCCCGGACCTAGCTTCCTGTACTTCTGGCCTTCAACGATCTCGCGTCTCTTGCGCCGCATAGGCGTACTCCGGGAACCCCTGGGTGTCCTGCCGGCAGCCGGCCGTCAGGAGCAATTCATTATCACGAAACGGAATCCCCCGTGGAAGCTGCGCAGTGTGCGAGGCGGGCATGCGCCGAACCGTGGCTGCATTGCAACACCGTCTATATTGCACTGCCGAAGGGATTAACGCCGAAGGGAGAGCTTTTCAAACGGGAACTGCTGGCGCACTCTGACGTTGGAAACGCCATGATGCTAGAACGTGATCCTCGCGCCCTCGCTGCACGCTTGGTGGAGCAGATGGGCGATGCCGCACCGCGGCATGCCAAATGCCGGCTCGTCGAATTGACGGCCGCCAACGAGCTGCTTGCTGCCGCCTTCTGGCGTAGCGTGATGTATCGCTGCGAGGAAATCCTCGCCGTACGCTATGTCCCGCCATCCACCGTCAAGTCGCTGCTCACTGGCGACTCGCTTCAAGCCGGCGACTGACGCGGCCGCCACCGGCATGATCGCCGACGGCGCGAACGCTGTCGGCACGAACGAAAAAGGCCCGGCGCCAATGGCGCCGGGCCTCGTTCTGTTAGGACCTCAGGCCCGAACTCAGTTCAGGACGCGCGACTGGCCATCCCGCCACTCGTAGATCACGTAGGCCGGATCGGTGAGGTCGCCCTTGTCGTCGAAGCTCAACTTGCCGATGACGGTGTCGAACTCGTTATTGCGCAGCGCCTTCGCCATCGCTTCGGCATCCGTGCTGCCGGCGATTTTCGCCGCCTCGGCCGCCGCCTGGACCGTCGCGTAGTAGTTGAACGCGAAGTTGTCCGGCTGGGCGCCCTCCTCCTTCAGCCGGGTCATCAGCGGCTGGGCCTCGGGGATCTGGGACGGGTCGGGGCTGAAGGTGAACAGCGTGCCGTTCGCCGCATCGCCCGCGATCGCCCACAGGTCGGTCGCCTGGAGCCCGTCGGCGCCGATGATGAGCGGCGAGTAGCTCTGCTCCTTCGCCTGACGGAGAAGGAGGCCGGCCTCGGGGTAGTAGCCGCCGTAGTAGATGACTTCGACGCCGGCGGTCTTCAGCTTGCTGACGACCGCGGAGTAGTCCTGCTCACCGGCGGTGATCGAATCCGTGACCGCGGGCGTGATGCCCTTCTCGCGCAGGGTCTTCTCGACCTCGTCGGCAAGCCCCTTGCCGTAGGCTCCCTTGTCGTGAAGGACCGCGATCTTCTTGTCGCCGTGCTGCTCGGCGATCAGGTTGGCCGCGACCGTGCCCTGCTGGTCGTCGCGTCCGGCCCCGCGGAAAACGTAGGGCAGGCCGCGCTCGGTCAGCGCCGGCGCCGTAGCCGAGCCGCTGATCATCAGGATGTCTTCCTCGGCATAGACGTCCGAGGCCGCGATGCTCGCGCCGGAATAGAGATGGCCGACGACGAAGTCGACGTCCCCCGACACGAACTGGTTCGCGACCGCGACCGCCTGCTTCGGGTCGCAGGCGTCGTCGCCCAGCTCGATCCGGACCTGCTCGCCGTTGATGCCGCCGGCCTTGTTGATGTCGGCTACCGCCGTCTCGGCGCCGAGCCGCGCCTGCTGACCGATCGCCGCGCAGTCACCGGTGATGCCGATGGCAAGCCCCATCACCACCTCGGCATTCGCGGCCGAGGGAACGGTCAGGGCGAGAAGCGCACCCACGGCCGTCATTGTCTGGATAGTTTTCACGTTCGTCCTCCCAAACCAACACTGTCTTGGTCGTCATCGCCCGGCTTCAGGCCCGGGCTTCACTCGTTCCGGCTTCGGGGTTAACCCTGGCCGGTTCCTCGGCATCGCGGGGCGGAACCCGGGCGACTTCGCCGTCCGGATCGCCGCCGCAACATGATGACCGAACTCTATACGCTATCCCGCTCCGGTGCGACATCTTCGAGGCCGCGTTCGAACGATTTCATGCGGCACGCTTTTCTCGCCAGCCGAGCGGTCCGCTCCGCTCGTAGAGCCACGGATACTGCTTCACCATCATGCCGGCCCGCGTCGCCTGATAGCCCAGCAGGCTGAACACCATCAGCACTGCCGTGTCGATGATGTAACCCGGGATCGACAGCAACGGCCCTTCGAACAGCGCGAAGACCAGGAAACGGTCGCCGAGGCCCAGAAGAAGCGTGTACCAGACGACGTAGGACATCGGTCTCCATCCGCTCGCCGCCGCTTGGCCGGCGAGCCAGGCGGCGCCGCCGAACAGCACCACGGTGAGGCCGACGAAAACCGGCCAGGAGACGCCCAGGAATTCCTCCATCGGACCGATCCTCTCAGTGGCCGCCTTCGAGGTAGGCGGCACGCACCTCCTCGTTGGCGAGCAGTTCGCGGCCCGTGCCGCTCATCGTGACCTTGCCGTTCACCATGACATATGCCCGATGGGCGAGCTTCAGCGCGTGATAGGCGTTCTGCTCGACCAGGAACACGGTCATGTTCTGCTCCCGGTTGATCTCCTCGATCACGTGGAAGATCTGGCGCACCACCAGGGGCGCCAGCCCGAGCGACGGTTCGTCGAGCAACAGGAGCCGAGGCTGGCTCATCAGCGCCCGCCCGATCGCGAGCATCTGCTGCTCGCCGCCGGAAAGCGTGCCGCCGCGCTGGTTCATGCGCTCCTTCAGCCGCGGGAACAGCGTGAAGACCCGCTCGAGCTCGGTGTCGAAGCTGCCGGCCTTCGCCGTGATCGACCCCATCTGGAGGTTCTCCAGCACGGTCATCCGCGGGAAGATGCGCCGGCCCTCGGGCGACTGGGCGATGCCCCGGCGCACGATCTCGAAGGTCGGAACGCGGGTGATGTCCTCGCCCTCGAAGACGACGCTGCCGTAGCGGGCCTGCGGGTTGCCGCAGATGGTCATCAGCAGCGTCGACTTGCCCGCACCGTTGGCGCCGATCAGGGTGACGATCTCACCCGCCTCGACCTCGATGTCGACGCCCTTGAGCGCCTCGATCGAGCCGTAGAAGGTGTGGACGCCGGAAATCTTCAGCATCTCACTTGCCCTCCCGCAGGTCTTGAGCAACCTCCGGCGGCAGCTCCTCGTCTTCGGCTTCGCCGAGATAGGCCCTGATCACCGTCGGGTCGTTCCTCACGAAGTCCGGCGTGCCGTCCGAGATTTTCCGGCCGTAGTCGAGCACGACGACGTGGTCGGAGATCTTCATGACGACGCTCATGTCGTGCTCGATCAGCAGCACGCCGACCTTCTCCTCGTCGCGGATGAAGGTAAGCAGCTCGCCGAGTTCGGCCGACTCCCGGGGGTTGAGGCCGGCCGCCGGCTCATCGAGGCACAACAGCGCCGGCCGCGTGCACATGGCCCGCGCGATCTCGAGACGGCGTTGCGCGCCATAGGGAAGGTTGCCCGCCTCCCAGTCCGCGAACTCGACCATGTTCACCTTTTCCAGCCAATAGCGGGCCAGGTCGACGGCCTCGGTTTCGGCCTTGCGGAAGACCGGCAGGCCGAACAGGCCGGCGAACGAGAAACCCGACGCCCGCATCAGCACGTTGTGCTGGGCCACCATCAGGTTCTCCAGGACGCTCATGCGCGCGAAGAGCCGGATGTTCTGGAACGTCCGCGCTACGCCGGCCTCCTTGGAGATCCGATACGCCTCCAGGCGTTCCAGCAGGTACGGGCCGCCGGCGCGACGCAGTGTCAGGCGGCCGACCGTGGGCGTGTAAAAGCCGGTCAGGCAGTTGAAGACGGTCGTCTTGCCGGCGCCGTTCGGCCCGATGATCGCCGTGATCTGCCGGTCCATCGCCGTGAACGAAACGTCGTTCACGGCGACCAGGCCGCCGAACCGCATCGTCAGGTGCTCCACCTCGAGGAGAGGCGTGCCCGTCACGACCCCGGCGGCCGGCGTATCGCTCATGATCGCGCTCATGCCCGCTCCTCCGCGTCCGCCTGCTTCATGCGGGCACTTCGTCTGCGATGCAGCAGGATCGTCGGATCCCGGTGCGAGAGCAGCCCGCGCGGACGCCACACCATGATCAGCACCATGCCGAGACCGAAGGCCAGCATGCGGTACTCGGCGAGTTCACGGAACAGTTCGGGCAGGCCGATCACGATCAGGGCCGCGATGACGATGCCGACCTGGCTGCCCATCCCGCCGAGCACGACGATCGCCAGAATGATCGCCGATTCGATGAAGGTGAAGCTTTCCGGGCTGATGAAGCCCTGCCGGGTCGCGAAGAACGACCCTGCGAAGCCGCCCCACATCGCGCTGATCATGAACGCGGCCAGCTTGATGTTGGTCCTGTTGATGCCGAGCGACGTGCAGGCGATGTCGTCTTCGCGCAGCGCCTCCCAGGCGCGGCCGATCGGCAGCTTGCGGATGCGCAGCGTGAACAGGTTGACCAGCAGCGCCAGCATCAGGATCAGGTAGTAAAGGAAGATGATCCGATGCATCGGGCTGTATTCGAGCCCGAACATCTCATGGAAGGCGATCTCCCCCTCTCCGGCCGTGCGCGAGAACTCCGCCAAGCCGAAGAAGTCGGGCCGCGGGATCGACGAGATGCCGTTGGGGCCGCCCGTGAAGTCGTACCAGTTCAGCAGGACGACGCGGATGATCTCGCCGAAGCCGAGGGTCACGATCGCGAAATAGTCGCCCCGCAGGCGCAGCACCGGGAAGCCCAGCAGCAGGCCGGCGGCGGCCGCGAGCACGCCCGCGAGCGGCAGGCAGACCCAGAAGCTGAGGCCGAAGTAATGGGCCAGCAGCGCGTAGGAATACGCGCCGACCGCGTAGAAGGCCACGTAGCCGAGGTCGAGAAGCCCGGCATAGCCGACGATGATATTCAGCCCCCACCCCAGCATGATGTAGGTCAGGATGAGGATCGAGATGTCGACGATCGACCTGTCGGCGAAGGGCATGAACGGCAGCGCGATCGCGAAGATGACCGCGATCGGCCCGAGCAGGCGGGTCGCGTCCTGCACCGTGGCCGACAGGCGGTCCTGGCGCTGGGCACGCGCCCGGACGTCGAGACGGCTGCGCTGGCGCGCCACCGCCGCGCCGGCGCGGATCGCGAGGATCAGGGAGCCGGCGACCGCGATCACCTGCAGTGCCTGGGTCGGGAACTCCAGGAAAAACGAGAGGACGGCGAACGCGATGCCGAGGATCAGGATGGGGAGGGCATAGCCGAGGCGCGTAAGGACCAGGGCGATCCTGCCGACGAAGACGAGCCCCACCGCGATGAAGACCTCGTCGAACCGTTCGACGACCCCGAGGCCGCGGGGGGTATCGACGGTCCGGAAGCCCACCATCACGGCGGCCAGCGCCAGTGCCACGAGGGCGGCGATGAAGGCTTCCTTCAGGATGGCGGGTAGGTCGAGCCGTTCGGGCGAGCCGGCCGCCGCAGGGGAAGTCACAGCGGTCATGGCCTCACACCTTCTCGATTTCCGGCTTGCCGAGCAGACCGGAGGGCCGGAAGATCAGCACCAGGACGAGGATGGTGAACGCGGCGACGTCCTTGTACTCGATGCTGAAATAGGCCGACCAGATCGCCTCGATCACGCCGATCAGGAGCCCGCCGAGCATGGCGCCCGGAAGCGAGCCGATGCCTCCCAGCACCGCCGCCGTGAACGCCTTCACCCCGGCGAGGAAGCCGATGAAGAAGTCGATGACGCCGTAGTACATCGTCACCATCACGCCGGCCACCGCGGCCAGCGCCGCGCCCATCACGAAGGTGAGCGAGATGGTGCGGTCGACGTTCACGCCGAGGAGCCCGGCCATTGTCTTGTCCTGCTCGCACGCCCGCTGGGCGCGGCCGAGTTCGGTGCGCGTGATCAGCAAGGTGAACCCGGTCATGAGGACGACCGTCAGGACGATGATGATGATCTGGAGATAGCTCAGCGACACCGTGAACCCGTCCGGCCGCTCCATCAGGACGAAACCGCCCTGCACGATCGGCGGCAGCGGCTTGACGCGTGCGCCCTGGAGGAGCTGGACGTAGTTCTGGAGGAAGATCGACATGCCGATGGCCGATATCAGCGGCGCGAGCCTGAAGGATCCCCGCAGAGGCCGGTAGGCGATGCGCTCGACGGTCCAGCCATAGACGCTCGTAAAGAACATCGAGAGCACCAGCACCAGCATGATTGCGACGGGTGCCCAGGTTATGCCGACGAGCCCCAGAACGATGAAGCTGATGACGGCGATGAATGCACCGATCATGTAGATTTCGCCGTGGGCGAAATTGATCATGCCGATGATTCCGTAGACCATCGTATAGCCGATCGCAATCAGGCCATAGATTGCCCCGAGCGTTAGCCCGTTAATCATCTGCTGAAGAAAGTATTCCATCTCCCTCACTACCCAATCGTGATCATCGGCAAAGCCGTCACCGACCACTTGTCCTTCCCGCCGAACGAATGCACGCTCCGCTCGAACGGATCACACAGCGCCCCGCGGATCCACGGGCGAACCCGCACCTGCCGCGGACCGACAGACTTCGTGACAGACAAGCGCCCCCTTGTTCTTGCTTCAGGCCCGGTCGCTACATCGCCGTGCCAATTGTGGGTGCGGACGTTATCCCGGTGCATGGCCGAGAGCAAGCACGGAAACGCCACCGGTTATTACCTTCCAGCCCTCCGCGCAGCAATGTTGCGGCAATGGACTGCTGAATTATTCCGCAGAGCCCATCGCCGGCAAACGTTCGGTAACCGCTATGCTTGAACGCTTTGCTGCACCTGCGAAATGGAGGCCGGCGACCGGGGCCGGTGGGCGGCGATTCGGCGAATCAGTCCCGCTCCGCTCACCCCGGCGCCATGCTCCGGGCGGTCAGGAGGACGAGCGTGCCGACGCCTGCGAGCACGCCGAGCAGGATGCTCCGCCGGGCCAGGAAGAAGATGGCGAGCGCGAGCCCGGCCGACAGCAGGCGGTGAGCCGCGTCCGTTTGCTCCAGCGGGCCGGCCGGCAGCAGGATCATGCGGGAGATCAGGCCTGCGAGCAGGGCGTAGGCGACGCAGGAGACCCAGTCGAACACCGCGCCGCGCGCGTCGATCCGACCGGCGAGGACCACGCCAAGCGCCCGCCAGGCGTAGGTGACGCCCGCGCCGGCCGTCATCAGGACGAAGGGCCAGACCCAGTCAGCCAAGGCCGCGCGCGCCTCGACCGGCCAGGAAGGCGCCGGTGCCGGCGATCAGCCCCGTCGCCATCAGCCCCCAGTCCGGCTCCAGCAGGTGCAGCGGCGGCCCGAGCGCGGCACCGGCGCAGAGCGCATAGACCTTCGCCCTCTGCCTCAGGTCGGTCGCGAAGACGAGCATGAAATAGAGCGGGTTCAGGAACACGAGGCCCAGCGTCACCGGCTGCGGGACGAACCCCGCCAGCAAGAAGCCGAACGCGGTGCCGGCCATGCTCACGACCCAGAGCGCTCCCGAAAAGCAGGCGAACCAGGTCAGACGATACTTGCGCGGCAGGTCCGGGCATCGCAGCTGCGCCGTCGCCCAGCCGGTGACGGCGACGAAATGGGCCGCCAGCAGGTACTTCCACGTCGCCTGCCTCTCCTCCTTCAGCAGCGGCATCAGCGTGACGACCATGGGAAGGAGGCGTGCGTTCGTCAGGGCGACCGCTATCGAGGTCATCAGCAGCGACGCGCCGACGCCGTAGAGCTCCACGACGACGACCTGGCCTGGCAGCGCCCATCCGGTCGCCGTCGAATAGAGGCCGAGCCAGAGGCCGAGCCCCGCCTCTCTAACCAGCGAGCCGAAGCCGACGAAGCTCGCGCCCATCACCAGAGCCGGCAGGCCGAGCGCCTCGCGCGCCGCCGAAAGCCCTATCCCCCATCCCGTCCGGTCGATCCCCGCCATCCGCAGTCCCGCATCCGCGTCGGCGACCAGGATAGGCTACCGGCCGCGCCGCATGCACGGGCTCCAGCGTCCCGGGGAACGCCGGTCAGCCATACGCCGGCGGCAGCACGGCGCACGCCGACCGGGCCCCGCCCCTGCTCTGCCCCTGCCCCTGCCCCTGCCCCTGCCCGCCGTCAGCGGCTGGCGGTCCGGATGTCGTCGCAAAGCGGGCTGTTCACCAGGCGTCCGCCCTGGTCTTCGGTCCCGACCGCGCTCACGAACTCGGCCGTGGACAGGGACATCATGCGGTCGACCAGGGTCCGGCCGAACTGGCAGTAGGTCGCGGGCGTCAGGAGAGCCGCCCGCTGCGCCACCTCGTTCGCGAGTGCCGTACGGAAGGAATGGAACCGGCGTTCGCCCGTCGCCCGCTCGACGCGACGGAAGTGGTCGACCAGCCGCGCCTCGAAATCGATCAGGACGGCACGGTGCCGCTTGGTGAACTGCTGGTATTTGCCGAAGAAGTCCTGGGCGAGGTCGATCTTGTGGCAGGTGAGGCCGACGACCATCAGTTCGGTATGCAGCCGGAGCGCCAGCTCCGCCTCGAACTCCGTCTTCGTGTAGCACGCCGGGGCGGCGGCCGCACCGCTGGGCGGAAGAAGGGCCACCCCGAGTGCCAGGACTGCCGGCACGAGGCGGCGCAGGGCTTTTCGGGCGGATGGAAACCGGGGCATGGGCGCCATGGGGAAGCCTGCATCGCTGACGGGTTTTCCGATGCGACGGCGCGCACCGGCGATGCCTCGAATTTGCCTCACTCCCAAAAGGATTACAACTTCGGCGGAGAGCAAGCCACTCTTTCGAAAAGGCCGGATTCCGGTTGCGCCCCGGGGTCGGCGCTGCCAAACCGTGGCTTCCGCAAGTCTTCTGGAAAAGGAAACGACAATGTCCGTGAAGCGTCTGCACGTCGGGGCCCGCATGAGCCAGGCCGTCATCCACGGCGACACCGTCTACCTTGCCGGCCAGGTGGCCGGAGACACGTCGGGAGGGGTCCGCGAGCAGACGGCCGACGTCCTCGCCTCGGTCGACCGGCTGCTCGCCGAGGCGGGCACCGACAAGAGCAAGCTGCTGTCGGCCACCATCTATCTGCCCGACATCGCCGGCTTCGCCGACATGAACGCCGCCTGGGAGGCGTGGGTGGATCCGGCGAACACGCCGGCGCGCACCACGGTGGAGGCCCGGCTCGCCGCGCCGCAGTACCTCGTCGAGATCACCGTGGTCGCGGCGCGCTGAAGCCGCGGCTCACCCGCGCCCTGTCTGGGCGAGAGGCAGCGGTACGTAACGGGTGTCTCCCCGCCTGCTCATGAGCAGCAGGACCGTCTGCCGCCCCGAGCTCCGGGCGTCGCGGATCCGGTCGGCCACCTCGGCCGGATCCGCGACGGGCTCCTGCCCCACCTCGACGATCACGTCGCCGGGCTCGACCCCGCGCTCCGCCGCGGGGGAGGCCGGCGTGATCGCCGTGACGACGACGCCCTCGACGCCGTCGGGCACGCCGAAATCCTCCCTCGTCGTCCGGTCCAGCGGGGCGAGCGTCAGACCGAGCAAGCCCTCGCCGGACGGAGCTTCCTGCACCGGCGGCTCCGCGGGGGCGGCCGCCGCGGTCCGCGTCGCGTCGAGGTCCCCGACGGTGACCTGGACCTGCCGGCGCCCGCCGTCGCGCAGGATGGTGACCGCAGCCCTGCTGCCGATGGACGTCTCGGCGACGATCCGCGGCAGTTGCCGCATCCGGTCGACGGATACGCCGCCGAAGTCGAGAATGACGTCGCCCTGGCGGATCCCCGCCGTCTCGGCCGGCCCGCCCGGCGTCACGGCGGTGACCAGCGCTCCCCGCTCCTCGGCGATGCCCATGCTTTCCGCGATCTCGGCCGTGACCTCCTGGATCTGCACGCCGAGCCAGCCCCGCCGCGGCGACCCGTAGCGGATGATGTCGTCCACCACCGTCCGCGCCAGGGCGGAGGGCGTGGCGAACCCGATGCCGACCGACCCTCCGGTCGGCGAGAAGATTGCGGTGTTGATGCCGACCACCTCGCCCTGGAGGTTGAACAGCGGCCCGCCGGAATTCCCCCGGTTGATCGAGGCGTCCGTCTGCAGGTAGTCGTCGTAGGGTCCCTGGTTGATGTCCCTGGCCCGGGCCGACAGGATGCCCGTCGTGACGGTGCCGCCCAGGCCGAAGGGGTTGCCGATCGCCACCACCCAGTCGCCGACCCTGATCCGGTCCGAATCACCCCAGCGTGCCGCCGGCAGCGCGCCCGGCGCCGCGATGCGCAGGACCGCGATGTCCGTCATGGCGTCGGTCCCGACCACGTCGGCGTCCAACGTCGTCTCGTCGTGGAGGATCACCCGGACCTCGTCCGCGCCTTCGACCACGTGGGCATTGGTGACGATCAGGCCGCTTTCGTCGATGATGAAGCCCGAACCCAGCGAGGAGATCGGACGCGGCGCCTGCTCCCGGCGCTGCTGGCCCCAGAACTCGCGGAAGAACTCCTCGAAAGGCGAGCCGGGCGGCAAGTCCGGCATGCCCGGTATCTCGGGCGGCTCCTCCGGCGCGCGCATCTCCTGCGTCGTCGAGATGTTGACGACGGTCGGGATCTGGCGCTCGGCGACATCGGCGAAAGTGGTCGGGGCAAGGGTCGCGATGCCCGCCGGGGCCTGGTTCGGGACCGGAGCTTGGTTTTGGGCCTGGGCCAGCACGGTCATCGGCTGGAGCGGCTCGGCCCGCGCCGGGACGGGGGCCGCGGCGCAGGCACCCAGCAGCAGCGAGGCCAGCGGCAACGCGACCAGGGCCCGGATGCGGGGCCGATTGCGATCCGCGGGCATGGACGCCTCCGATCTGCGGATGGGAACGCGACGTGATTCGGCGGTGAAACACGCGGCCTGCAGGAACGTTCAAGTGAGACGGCCTACGCTTCGGCCTCATCGCAGGTTCCGGTGGCGAAAGGTCGCCCGTTTTTGAAAACCGTATATTGAAAAAACTTCCGATGCGGACGTCGAGGTTGCCGGGTCCGGGATTTTTCGGGCCGGGCATCATGCACCCGTGCGCCTTCCTGGTGAAAGTGGCTGCGGAGGCCATTCGTCCGCCAACTTGTGCTGGAAATCCCGACAGCCTTGGCCAATATTGTTGGACAAAGCTTCCATTCCCGTTAGAACACGGCAGCGCCATTGCAGTCGTCCCGGCGGACGCCTCGCGGTTCGCCCTTGAAGTTCTGGTGAAATTCTGGTCGACGTTCCGAATCAAATGGCACAAAACACCCTGTGGCAACCGAGCGACATCGTGAACGCGGATAGCGGCGAGTCGGATCCCCCAAAGCGTCGTGGCCGCATCCCGCAGTCAGCGTGGCCCGACATCCTCGAACGGCACCGCGCGGGAGCGACGCTGACCGCGATCGCCCGTGAGTTCGACTGCACGCCGAGTGCGATCTCCTACATCGTCCGCAAGGCGGAGGCGGCCGGATTGGCCGTCCATGCCCCGGACCAGGATCAGGATACGGCGCCCGCCGAGGGCGGGATGCCGACGCAAGAAGGGAAGCCCGACATCGCTTCCGCGGAAAATGACATGACCACAGAGTCCCAGGCCACCCCGAACGCAGATGCTCCCGCCGAGGAGGCGAACCCGAACCCGCCGGCCGAAACGAAGGAGCGCCGCCGCTCCTCCTCAGGCCAGGCTCCGGGCGAGCGCACCCGCTCGACGTTGCGTTCCTCCGGCGGCCAGGCGCGGCAGACCGCTCGCCCGGAAGCCCAGGAACCGGAACCGCAGGCCGCGATTTCCGAACCGCCTCCCCCTGCTCCTGCGGAGGCGCCTCCCTCTCCAGCCGTCGACCGCCCGGCCGAAGCGCCGAAGGCGGGGCAGCCGCGCAGCGAGCCGATCGACGCGGTGGAGGCACGGCTGCGCGATACCGCCCGGACTTGCCTCGTGGCCTATCGCGGGTGGCGCACGCAGCCCGGCGAGGCATCGATCCAGACGCTCAGCGACGCGATGCACGAACTGCGCAAGGCGCTCGCCCGCATCGAGATCGACATGTCGGCTACTCGCCGCGACGAACAGGCCCAGCGCCCGATCCCGATCCCGGCGCACCGGGCTTCGCGCCGCCCCCGCTGACGGCGTTCACCGGCCGGTCAAAAGAAGAAGGCCCGGAGGAAACTCCGGGCCTTCTTCTTTTGCCGCCTGTGCGCCGCGGGGATCGTCCGGCTCAGATGACCGCATGGGCGATGATCGTCCAGGCATAGATCGTGACGAGCAGTGCCGCCAGGCCGATGAAGTCGCGTACGAAACGGAACATGGTCATCCGAACCTCCCATCGAAAATTCATTTTGGGAAGTTGCCAGAACGTTCCATGTACGTCAAGGCGCCAGTTCGCTCTACGTTCCCCCCTTGTCCGCTCTCGTTCCCGCCACCGGGCGCACGCGCTTCACGGTCACCGCTTTGCCGCACCGAAATCGAAGTCGTCCCGCCGGCTGATATATGTACCGGCGACCTCGGTAATGCGCGCGCCGATCCAGGAGGCCATCTCCTCTTCCTGGCGCAGGATCTCCTCGCAGACGCGGCGGGTCTCGTCGTCCCCGCATGCCTGCGCCGCGGCGAGGAGGGCTCGGTAGGTTCCGATCTCCAGGTTCTCGAACGCGAAGGTCGCGACCACGTCCCTGACGACCTCGTCGGCGGTCATGCTGGTCATGACCGCCTGCGCCCCGGCCATGAAATGGGCGAGCCCGGTCTTGACGACCGACACGTCGCTGCCGTGGCGAACCAAGCATGAACGGACGAGATTGGCCTGCTGGCGGGATTCGTCGGCGTGTCGCCGCAAGCGTGCCTGCACCTCGGGATAATGCTGCAGACGCCCGACCTGGGCCGTCAGGAGATCGATGGCCTGCATCTCGAGCGCATAGGCGTCGCGCAGCCACTCGACGAGGATTTCCTTGTCCGCTTGGGCCATGGGATCTCCGGTTGTTCGGGCTCGACTCCGCGGCGCCGCCGGTTCCGGGAACCATCGGTGCCCCGCGTCCGTTCGGCAGCATGGCTGCACCCGGAAAGCGAGGTGTCGGATGGCTTACTCGATCTTCTACGTCATCGGGGTCGTCGTCGTGGTCCTGGCCCTGCTCTCGGTCTTCGGCGTGTTCTGATCACGCGAGGCGCAGGCCGGAAAGGGCCTTCACCCGGTTGCCCGGGCGAAGGCACGCTTATGCTCGATCAGAGCAGGAAACCCAGGATCGCGAGAACGACGACCACGACGCCGATGATGTAAAACACGCTGTGCATTCGGTTACCCCCTGGCATGCGATGATGGGGCATGGGCCCCCCTTATGCGAGGATCAACAGCCCAGGACGGAGATTGTCCCAACGGCAGAAGCGAGGCACCACCACTCCCGCATGAGGCGCCCCGCTCACGCCGCCAGAAAGGCCATGAGTTCGGCGACGAGCCGCTCCTTGTGGGTAAGGAAGAGGGCATGGGGGGCGCCTTCGTAGACCGCCAGCCGACTTTCGGGGATCAATTGCGCCGTCCTGGCGCCCGTGATCTCCAGTGGTGCGCTCGCGTCCCGGTCGCCGTGGACGATCAGGGTCGGCCGGTTGATCAAGGCCATGTCGGCACGGAAGTCGGTCTGCGTGAAGGTGCGGTGGCAGGCCAGGACGGTGGGCAGGGCGACCGAAACCATGATGCCGCGGATCCAGTCCCGCGTCTCGCGCGACGTCTCCGGCGTGAAGAACGGCGCCTCGTTGTCGGACAGCCATTTCGGGAAATCCGCCGCGATCGTCGCCCGCATCGCATCGAAGGCCGAGCCCGGGATCGCATCCGGGTTGTCCTCCGTTCGGGTCAGGTAGGGCGTGACCGGGGCGACCAGCATCAGCCTCGCGACGCGGCCCGACCCGTGCCGTACGAGATAGCGGACGGCCTCGGTCGAGCCCATGGAATGCGCGACCAGGGTCACGTCCGTCAGGTCGCGCTGTTCCAGGACCGCGGCGAGGTCGTCCGCCAGCGTGTCCGCATCGTAGCCGCGCCCGGGGTCCTCGGACCGGCCGTGCCCCCGGCGGTCATAGGCGACGCAACGATGTCCCCGGGCGGCCAGTTCGGCGATGTGAAAGCCCCATACGTCGGAACAGAAGGTCCAGGCCGACAGGAAGACGACGGGCCGGCCGTCGCCCCAGTCCCGCACGAACAGCCTCGTCCCGTCCGCGGCAGTCGCGGTGGAACGCCCACCCGGCTGCGCGCCCGCTTGCGCCAGTGATCGAGCTTCCATTTCCAGAGCCTCCCTTTCTCGGCCGTCCTCGGTACGGGAGGGACGGTGCCATGCCGCGGGCGGCCGGTCGATTACGCGCGAGGTAATGCCCGGGCGCGGGCCTTGCGGCGGCGCAAGCACGGCTTTCAAAGTCGCCATGTTCCCTTGCGTCGCCGGGCGCGGGAGAGTGCCGCGGTCATCCTTCAAGGAGATCCTCGATGAAACTCTACTACGCGCCGAACACCTGCTCGCTGGCCCCCCATGTCGTCGCCCGCGAGGCGGGGATTGCGCTCGACCTCGTGAGGGTCGACATCGCGGCGTCGCCGCACCGGACCCAGAACGGTACCGATTTCACCCTGATCAATCCCAAAGGCTATGTGCCGGCGCTCGAGCTGGATGGCGGGGAGCTGCTGACGGAGGGCGTCGCCATCGTGCAGTTCCTTGCCGACCTTGTCCCGGACAGGGGACTGGCGCCGCCCGCCGGCACGCTCGACCGGTACCGGCTGCAGGAGTGGCTGACCTTCGTCAGCTCCGAGTTGCACAAGATGTTCAGCCCGTGGCTCTTTCATCCCGAGCACGGCGAACTCGCCCAGGAGGCGGCGCGGGACAAGATCCGTGGGCGCCTCGCCCTGCTCGATCGGCACCTGTCCGGATCGCCCTTCCTGATGGGCGAGCGGTTCACGGTCGCCGACGCCTACTGCTTCACGATCGTCGGCTGGTCCCCGTTCACCGGCATCGACCTGGCCCCCTACCCGCACCTGAAGGCGTTCATGGACCGGATCGCGGCCCGGCCGGCGGTACGCGACGCCCTGCACGCCGAGCGCCGCCCGGCGGCGGCGGACGCCACGGCATGAGCCGGTCGGCCGCGTGGAGCCTGCTGGTCCTGTCGGGCTTCCTCGACATCGCCTGGGCAATCAGCATGAAATACGCCGAGGGCTACACGCGGCCGGGATGGTCGCTGCTGTCCTTCGCCCTTCTCGGGGCCTTCGTCTATCTTCTCGGCCGAACTCTGGAGGTGCTGCCGGTGGGGACCGCCTACGCGGTCTGGACCGGGATCGGTGCCGCGGGCACCGCGGCGCTGGGCATCCTGCTGTTCCAGGAGCCGGTCAACGCCGTGCGTCTCGGCTCCATTGCCCTCGTCGTCGCCGGCGTCGCGGGGTTGAAGCTGTCGTCGGGTTGAACAGGCCGGGCGCACGGCGGCGCCCGGTACCCGGCGCTACAGGCGCGCCCAAGTCCTTACCGGCAACGCTCCCATGCCCTCCGCCCGCGCCGGAACGGCGGAGAACCGGAAGCCAGCAGTGGGAAGCGCGCCGAGGCCGGTGAGGTTCCCGACGACCGGGATACCCGCCCGCAGAAGGACCGCATGGGCGGGCCGCGCAGCGCCGTCCATATCGTCGACGCCGGGGCCGTCGATGCCGACGAGCGCGGCACCCGAATCCCGCAGATGCTCGGCGGCGTCCGGCGTCAGGTAGGGATGGCCGGTGACGTAGCCGGGCGTTCCCCAGGCGGCGGACCATCCGGTCTCGATCAGGACCGCCTTGCCCCCAACGTCCTGCGTGGCCGGCAGCAGCGCCCGCCGGGTCACCGCCCGGCCGGCCATGCCTTCCATGCGCACCACCCTGCCCTCCAGGTCGGCTATGCCGGCGATGCGGTGGTACGGGGCGCCGATCACCGTGCCGGCATGCGACAGATCGACCAGCCGGCGGTCGTGCGGCGAGGCGTCCGGCGCCGGCACCAGCGGCGCGGCCGGTTCGGCTTCGGCCGGCCGCTTGTGCCGCTCCCTGAACACGCGCTTGCCGAGGATCCTGACCGAGCCGACCATCAGGAGCCGCAGGTCCCTGACGATGTAGTCGCCGAGCGCCTCGTCGGAGATGTCCGTTCCCTCGATATCCAGGCGGAAGTCCCAGCCCCTGATGCCGCCGCCGTTCGAGAACTCGACCTCGAAGTCGAAGGCGACCCGATGGTCGTCATGCCCCAGGACCGGACGGTCGCCCACCATTGCTCCTCCGCGCGACCAGCCGCCGCAAGCGCCTCGTGATGGACCTCAACCTAGTGACGTGATAGTGATCGTGGAAACGAATTTCCATGATCATCGAAATCGGATTTCACGATTGCCGGTCCTCGAACCCGAACTCCTGAAGGCGTTCGTCGCGGTTGCCGAGCGTGGCGGCTTCACCGCCGCCTGTCATGCGCTCGCGCGCAGCCAGTCCACGGTCAGCATGCAGATCCGGCGCCTTGAGGACGCGGTCGGCAGGCCGCTTTTCTCCCGGACGACCCATGCGGTCCGGCTGACCGCCGAGGGCGAGATCCTGCTGGGCTATGCCCATCGCCTCCTGGCCCTGGGCGAAGAGGCGGTCTGCGCGGCCAGGGGCGGCGAGGCCCCGGTGCTTCTCCGGATCGGCTGCGTCGAGGACTGGGCCGTGCGCGTCCTGCCGGAGCGGCTTTCCGCCCTGCGGCGAACGGAGGTGAACGTGCAGGTCGAGGTCACCACCGACACCTCGGCGGCTCTCCTGTCCCGGCTCGGCCACCACTACGACCTCGTCGTGTGCATGCATGCCCCGGGGACGGGTCGCGGGCGCATCCTTTCCCGGCAACGGCTCGTCTGGGGCGTTCCGGCCGGCCGCATGGACCTTGCGAACGAACGTCCACTCCCGCTGGCGCTGCACCCCGAAGGCTGCCTGTACCGTCGGTGGGCCACGCGGGCGCTGGACCAGGCCGCCATCGGTTGGCGGGCCGTCTACACCAGCGCCGGCGTCGGCGCCGTGGAGGCGGCCGTTCGCTCCGGCCTGGCCCTGTCGGCCTTCCCCGCCTCGACGTTAGCCCCGGGGCTGGCGCCCGCATCCCCGGGGTCGGGCCTGCCGGCACTGCCGCAGGTCGAGGTTGCCGCCCACCTGGCCGAATCGGCGCCTCGCGCGGCAGGCCGCCTCTGCGACCTGCTCGTCGATACGGACGCCGGCACGGATCAACGCGATGCCAGCCTGAACGCCGCGAACGTGTAGAAGACGCCGAGGAACCCGTCGATCCATCGGCGCGCCCGGCCGTAGAAGCGCACCATCGCGGGCGTCGAGAACGCGACGGCGGCCAAGGTGTAGAAGCAGACCGCGAAGACCATCGTGCCGCCGACGATCGCGGCGGCGACCCAGGGCGGCGCGCCGGGCTTCAGGCCGAGCGAGATGATGGCGATCCAGGCGAGGATCGCCTTCGGATTGGTGAGATGGATGCCCCAGCCGCGCAGGAAATATCCCAGCGGGCTCCGGCGCGCACCGCCCTGGGCGCCGGCGGGCGGCACGTCGCGGGTCGCGGCCGAGCGGAAGGCCTTCCAGGCGAGGAACAGCAGGTAGAGGCATCCGAGGATGCGGATCACCTCCAACGCGCCGGCATAGCTCGCCAGCACGGCTGACAGGCCGAGCGCGGCAAGGACGCCCCACGTGAAGGAGCCGCAGACCACGCCCATGCCGAGCGCCGCTCCGGCCCGGCGCCCCGCCCCCATCGCCGTTCCCATCGTCGCCAGCAGCGCAGGGCCGGGACTGACCGTCGCGACGATGAAGGTGAGATAGGCGATCAGGATACCCGACCAGTAGTCCGGAACCGTGCTCATCCGCGATGCCCCATGGGTGGTGACCAGCCGCCATGATAGCCGCGGCGTGCAGTCGCGTGTATCAGGAATCCCGCTCCGTCGGGCTCCCGGAACCGCCGGACTTGGGCGGTAGGGGGAACAGCGTCGCGAACCGCTCGGCCAGGTCCCGGTCGCCGGCCACCTCCAGCATGCCCATGGCCTCCGCCTCGGCGAGCGGCATCCCGTTGTAGACCACGGCGGCGATGCCGCGCGGCTCGCCCGAGAACGTCGCCTCCACGGCCTCGGACGCATCCCGGCGGACCGCGATCCCCTCGGTATCGATTCGCGCCGTGAAGACTTCCGGCCCCAGGCGGAACCCCACGGTCATCGGCCGCTCCCCCGACCGGGTGCGGTCGACCATCGTGCGGAACGACAGCATCAGGGAGGCGGCGGACAGGGGAAGGCTAGGGTCGTGGTCGGGCGACCGCACCGCCCAGCGGCCCAGCTCCTGGATAGCGGTCTCGCTCTCGTAGCCCCAGGGGGTAAGCTCGTAGGCCTGGACGCTGGCCGGTGGCGGCAGCCTGCGCCGGGCCAGGATGCCCGCCGCCTCCAGCCCCTCCAGGCGCTGCGTCAGCACATTGGCGCTGATCCCCGTCAGTGCTGCCCGAAGCTCGCCGAAGCGCCGCGGCCCGAACATGAGTTCGCGCACGATCAGAAGGGACCAGCGCTCACCCACCAGCTCCAGCGCGTGCGCCGTACCGCACGCGTCGTCGTACCAGCGTCTTCCGTCGCGCTTCTCACCCATAGTTATTTTTTCTAACTTCATGATTGCTTTTAATAACTATCCAAGGCATCAAGGTCAAGGATCCGCAACGGCGACCAGGCAGCCGGGTGGCCGCCTGTGTACGGTTCGGAAGGCCGAACGCACCGGCGGCGGAATTGGCCTCTGCGCCGTCGGGATTACGGCTTCATCCACGGCCGCGGCTACGAGGCCTTGCAGGGGCGCGCTTTCGAGGTGGCGTGGATGGACCTCGATGCGGCTACGGCCGCCATGCCCAAGGGAGGACGACGATGAAGTATGTCGAAGGTTTCGTGATCGCGGTACCCGCCGCCAACAAGGAAGTATTTCTCCGACACGCGGCGAAAGCCGCGTCCCTGTTCAAGGAGTTCGGGGCCACCCGCGTCGTCGAATGCTGGGGCGATGACGTGCCCGATGGCAAGGTCACGGACTTCCGCGGCGCGGTGAAGGCGGAGGCGGACGAAGTGGTGGTGTTCAGCTGGATCGAATACCCCTCCAGGGAGGTGCGCGACGCCGCGACCGCAAGGATCATGTCCGATCCGCGCATGGAGGACATGGGCGGCGAGATGCCTTTCGACGGCAAGCGCATGATCTTCGGCGGCTTCGCGCCGATCCTGGACGTTTGAGGAGCTGGCGGATGACGAACCACCAAGGCGATTTCATCTGGTACGAACTGATGACCTCCGATGCCGACGCGGCCGCCGAGTTCTACGGCGCGGTGGTCGGCTGGCGGGTGCGCATATTCGACGGGTCCGGCGCCGGGCCGGCGGGCGGCTACCGGATCTTCGGTACCGGCGAGGCCGATGTCGCGGGATTGATGACGATGCCGGCCGACGCCGCCGACGCCGGGGTGCGTCCGTGCTGGCTGGGCTACATCGGCGTCGACGACGTCGATGCGGCTGCCGCCGGCACCGTCGCGGCCGGCGGCAGGCAGCACGTGCCGCCGACCGACATCCCCGGGGTCGGGCGCTTCGCGATGCTCGCCGATCCCCAGGGCGCCCCGTTCTACGTGATGCGGGGCGAGACCAAAGAGGTCAGCACGTCCTTTGCGCAGACGACCGGCCATTGCGCCTGGAACGAGCTCACCACCAGCGACCAGGCGGCCGCCCTCGCCTTCTATCTCGACCGCTTCGGCTGGGAGAAGGGCGACGCGATGCCCATGGGCGACATGGGCGACTACCGGTTCGTCAACCACCATGGGCGGATGATCGGCGCGGTGATGACCCGGAGGCCGGATGGACCGCCGCCGATGTGGACCTTCTATTTCGTGGTCGACGACATCGACGTGGCCGCCGCGACCGCACGCGGCCGGGGTGCCACGATCCATCACGGCCCCGCCGAGATCCCCGGCGGCGACTTCATCATCATCGCTGGCGATCCCCAGGGCGCCACGTTCGGCCTCGTCGGCCCGCGCCGCGGGCAGACGGTTCAATCATGACCAAGGTCACCCAGCATCTCTGGTTTGAAAAGGACATGGAGGCGGCGATCGCCTTCTACACGTCCCTGATCCCCGGTTCTTCGGTGAGCTGGACCTCGACCATCCCCGCCGACACGCCGAGCGGTCCCCCCGGCAGCGTGAAGATCTCGGCCTTCACGGTCGGCGATCAGCGCTACATGGCGACCGAGGCCGGCCCCCTCGATCCGTTCAACCACAGCTTCTCGATCATGGTCGAGTGCGAGGACCAGGCCGAGGTCGACCGGCTCTGGGACGCGCTGAAGGAAGGGGGTTCGGTTGAGCAGTGCGGCTGGCTGCGGGACCGCTGGGGCCTCTGCTGGCAGATAGCTCCCAAGCGCCTGGGCGAGCTGATGAGCGACCCCGATCGCGAAAAGGCGAGGCGCGTCACGGACGCGATGCTGAAGATGGTCAAGCTCGACGTCGCGGCGCTCGAGGCGGCGGCGCGGGGGGAGTAAAAACCCCCGAGCCCGGGTCGTCAGTCGTCCGCCCGCGCGTCGTAACGCGCGCGGGCGACGGCGATCTCGGCTTGGTGGCGTTCGGTCCACGCGACCAGCGGCTGGATCGTCTCGTGGAGCGAGCAGCCCAGGGGCGTCAGCTCGTACTCCACGCGCGGCGGCACGACGGGATGGACCGTCCGCTCCACGATCCCGTCGCGCTCCAGCTGCCTCAACGTATTCGTCAGCATCCGCTGGCTGATGCCGTCGATGCTTTTCCGGAGTTCGGTGAACCGCAGCTTGCGCCGCTCCAGCAGGGCGATGACGAGCAGCGACCACTTGTCGGCGATCCTGTCGAGGATCTGGCGGACCTGGCAGCCCTCGCGCGCGTCCCACTGCAGGACGTCGTAGTCCGCCCCGGTGCTGCAGCAGTGACTTGGTGAGTTTGAAGTGCCTTCTTCCATGAAGGCGGAGCATGCCGTAAGCCCCTCTCAGTTACAAGAGGGAACTGGCATGCCCAATGGTAACAGGCCGGCCTTTTCCTTCCTGTCGTATCGACATTCAAAGGAGACAGGCGCCATGTCCGCCTCACTGAATGCCGGGGTGGCATCTCCCCCCATGACCGCCCGCGCCAAGGGAGCCCTGCTCGTTCTATGCGGGGCGATCTTCCTCGAAGGCATAGACGTCGCGATGCTGAACGTGGCGCTGCCGGCGATCCGTGCCGAGCTCGGCCTGTCGACGACGACGCTCGGCGCCGTCGTCAGCGCCTATGTGCTCGGATATGCCGGCTTCATGCTGCTCGGCGGCCGGGCGGCCGACATCTTCGGCAAGCGCCGCGTCTTCCTCGCGGCGCTGGCCGTCTTCATCGCCTTCTCGGGGCTAGGCGGCTTCGCGACCGAAGGCTGGATGCTGCTCGCCGCCCGGTTCGTCACCGGCGTCGCGTCGGCCTTCATGACCCCGGCCGGCTTGGCGCTCATCACGACCAACTTCCCCGAAGGCCCCCAACGCAACAAGGCGGTCCTGATCTACGCGGGCACGGCTGCCGCCGGCTTCTCCCTGGGGCTGGTGGCGGGCGGGCTGCTCGCCGCGATCAACTGGCGTTGGGTGTTCTTCGCCCCCGTCATCCTCGCGGGCATCATATTCATCCTGACGCCGCGGCTGGTGTCCGATGACGGGCAGAAGGAACGCAGCCAGAAGTTCGACGTCCCCGGCGCCATCACCCTGACCGGTGCCATGCTGCTCGCCGCCTACGCGGTCACCCGCCTCGAGCATCCCGGAGAGGACCTGAACTGGACGCTCGGCGCCGTCGCGGCGAGTGCCGTCCTGTGGGTCCTGTTCGTTGCGATCGAATCCAACTCCCGCTCGCCGCTGGTCCGGCTCGGCATCCTGCGCTCGGCCTCCCTGCTGCGCGCGAATTTCGGCGCGCTGCTGTTCGCCGGCTCCTTCTTCGGGTTCCAGTTCCTGGTGTCGCTCTACCTGCAGGAGCTGATGGGCTGGACGCCGCTGCAGACCAGCCTCGCGCTGCTCGCCATCGGCGTCGACGCCATACTGGCCCCTACCGTCACGCCCTGGCTCGTGAACCGCTTCGGCAACCTGCGCGTCGTCCTAGGCGGGTTCCTGCTGGCGGCCGCCTCGTACGCGCTGTTCCTGCGGGTCGGCCTGGACTGGACCTATGCGGCGATGTTCCCGTCGATGATCCTCCTCGGCCTGGCGTTCTCCCTCGCCTACGGCCCGCTGACCATTCTCGCGACTGATGGTATCGACGAGAGCGAACAGGGCCTGGCCGGCGGTCTGGTCAACACCGCGTTCCAGTTCGGCGCAGCCCTCGGGCTGTCGGCGGCCAGCGCGGTGAGCGTTCTCGCGCTGACCGGCGACGCCTCGCCCGACGCCCGCCTCGAGGCCCTGCGCCTCGCCCTCCTCGTGCCGGTCGCGGCCACGGTCCTCGGCGTGTTCGTCGCCTCTACCGGGCTCGGCTCGTCCCGGCGACGGGCGACCGCCTGAGGCCCGATCGGGTGCTATGGGATGACGGCGGCCGGGCTGGCGCCCGGCCGTCGCATCGCCGTCAGGCGGCGGGACGCCGGGTTGCGGCCGCCTTGTCCGCCACGTCGATCACGACCTTCCCGCGCAGTCCGCGGGCGGAGCCGTTCTCGAGCAGCTCAAATCGGACGGTGGTCCGGATCATCTCCGCAAGCCGCTGGATGCCTGCCTCGTCACGCTTGTAGTAGGTCCATTGGCCGCGCCGCTTCACGGTCACCAGGCCGGCCTTGTGCAGAAGCCCGAGATAATCGGAGGTGCTGGACTGGGAGAGACCGATCCCCTCCTGGATGCTGCCCACGCACACGCCATCGACCTCGACGTCGCCTTCGTCCTGCGGTGGAAAGTGGCGCGCCGGATCCTGCAGGCCGTCGAGTATCTTGAGCCGGATGGGATTGGAAAGCGCCTTGAAGGCGGTGACGAGGTCCATGGGCCCGACAATATCGCTATTCTCGATTTGTCGAATCCGGGATGGCGGGCACGCTACGTCAGCATTTCCGTGAAGCTGCCGGGCCGCGCCTTCTGCGCCTGCTTGCGCGGCGAGTAATGCAGCCCGACCACGCCGTTCCGGTAGGTGCCGGCGCTGATCAGCTCCAGGTCGTGGTGGTCGGTCAGCGGCGAGAACCAGGGCGTCCCCGGCGACACCACCGGGTATACGAAGAAACGGAACTCGTCCACCAGGTCGAGGGCGATGACCGACCGCGCGAAACTCGAACCGCCGGACAGGTGGATGTCCCGCCCGGGCTGCGACTTCAGGGCTTGGAGATACGACTTCAACTCGCCGTCCGTGGCCGCGACGACCCGCTCGGTGTTGTTCCACTCCGTCAATTCCCGATCCCCGGACCTGGAGAAGACTACCTTCTTGTACGTGTTCATCCGCTGCGCCATCGCCCGGTTCGTCTCGGTGCCTTCGCTCTCCGACAGGGCGCCGGGCCAATAGGCCGCCATCTCCTCATAGGTGGTCCGCCCGACCAGGACCGTGTCGTACCCGGCGTAGAACCGGTCGATGTCCCGATACTGGTCGTCGCTGACGCCATGGACCCAGGCCATCGGGTCGTCGAGACGGCCGTTGAGGGTCGTCATCATCTGAAGCGTGATCTTGCGCATCTGCCGCCCCTCTCCCTACGACCGTCGCTCGACGAGCCGGGCGAGTTGCTCCGCGACGGTGCCCCACCCGTCGTGGAAGCCCATCTCCTGGTGCATGGCCCGGTCGGCACCGTTCTTGTGCATGACATGGGCGGCGTAGTCGGTGCCCATGGGATGGTCCCGCAGCGTGATGATCGCGGTCATGAACGCCTGCTCGGCAGGCCGCCATCCACCGACCAGCGCGTTCGTGAAGACGATCCTTTCAAGGTCGTCGATGCGCAGGAAGCAGCCGCTCAGATGCGGCTTGAAGTCGCCGCCGTCCTCGCTGATCCGAGTCGTGAAGGCGCCGCCGGGACGCAGGTCCATATCCACGACCTTGCACTTCGCCGGTGCCGGGATCCACCACTGCTCGAAGCTTCCGGGGTCCGTCCAGGCACTCCAGACGGCGGATCGAGGGGCTTTGATGACCCGCGATATCGTCAGGTCGAGCTCCGGGTTCGGGGACTGGATCATTCTGGCTTCTCCTGTTGCTGGCTGGCGGCGACGAACCGCTCGAGCCTGTCGGTGCGGCCTTCCCAGAGGGCGCGTTGCTCGGACAGCCACGCTTCGACCGCGGCGAACGGCTTCTTCTCGATGCTGCATGTCCGCACGCGCCCTTCCTTGCGCGTCCGGATCCATCCGCTGTCCTCGAGAAAGTGGATGTGCTTCATGAAGGAGGGCAAAGCCATGTCGAACGGCTGCGCCAACTCGCTGATGCTTGCGGGGCCCTGGCCGAGCCGTCCCAGAACGGCCCGGCGCGTGGGGTCGGCAAGCGCCTGGAAAACGCGGTCCAGCTGCTGGTGATACTGTTCCATAAGGCTAAGTATCACCGAGCGATACTTACTGCAAGGGCTAAGTATCGCCCGGCTCCTGCCCCCTCCCCTCGCCCTATCGGGTCATTCCGGCAACTTCCTCGGCAGCCAGAGCCAGGCGGCGATGCCGACCGCGAGCGTCAGCAGGCCCCCGGTGCCGACCGCGACATGCAGGCCGGTGAGGAAGGCTTCCTTGGCCTGCATGACGGTTTCTGCCGCGAGGCCGGTCCGGTCGAGCGTCTCGTCCAGCGTGCCGGCCACACCGGGTCCCAGCAGCCGGAAGCTCAGCGCGGCCAGCGATCCCAGCAGGGAGATGCCCAGCGCATTGCCCAGCTCGTTGCTGGTCTCGGCGATCGAACCCGCCGCACCGGCCCGTTCGGCGGGCACGGCCGACACCGCGATCTCGGCGACGAGGCTGAAGGACAGGCCGTATCCGACGCCGGCGATCACGGTCGAGGCGACGAAGGCCGCGACGCCGCCTCCGGTGCTCGTGAACAGCAGCAGGAACAGGCCGGCACTGATCAGCAGATGCGTGGCCACCAGGGCATTCCTGCGGCCGATCCGCTCCACGATGCGGGGCGTGCCCACGCAGGTCGCCGTCAGCACGACCGCGCCCGGCAGCGTCGCCAGCGCGGCGGTGAAGACGTCGATGCCGAGCACCGATTGCAGATAGATGCCGGACAGATAGCCGGCGGCGGACCAGACGACCAGCGACAGCAGCCCGGTCAGGATCGCGATCGAGAAGATGCGGTCGCGGAACAGGCCGAGGTCGAGCAGCGGATACTCGATCCTGGTCTGCCGGCGCAGGAACAGCGCGAGGGCGAGGACGCCGACGATCCCGGCCACGGATTGCGTCGCCGTGAAGCCGTAGGCGGCCGCGTTCTTGAGCGAATAGGTGGACAGCAGGATGCCGGCGAAGGACAGCGCCAGGCTCGGCAGGTCGATGCGTCCGTAAGTGGTCGCGCGGACTTCCCGAAGCAGGATCGGTGCCGCGACCAGGAAGCCGAGCACGACCGGAATGTTGATGAGGAACACGACGCCCCACTCGAACTGGCGCAAAAGCATGCCGCCGATAACGGGACCGATGGCGAAGCCCGCCGCGAAGGTGGCCGCGAAGATGCCGATGGCCTGCGCGCGCAGCCGCGGATCCGGGAACAGCGCGCTGACGATCGCAAGCCCGGAAGGCAGCAGCGTGGCGCCGCCCAGGCCCATGAGGCCGCGCGAGGCGATCAGGCCCAGGGGCGTTTGCGAATAGGCGGCGCCCAGCGATCCGGCGCCGAAG
The DNA here is from genome assembly GCF_035998295.1 of Arenibaculum sp. Classification (NCBI taxonomy): domain Bacteria; kingdom Pseudomonadati; phylum Pseudomonadota; class Alphaproteobacteria; order Rhodospirillales; family Azospirillaceae; genus Arenibaculum; species Arenibaculum sp. The sequence continues at coordinate 36,371 of NZ_DASYHS010000192.1, forward strand.
ATGACCGCGCCGGCCATGATCAGCTTCAGGCGTCCGTAGCGGTCGCCGATATTGCCGAAGGCGATCAGCAGCGATCCGACCACGAAGCCGTAGATGTCGAGGATCCACAGCGCCTGGTCGGCGGTCGGCGTGATCGCCGAAGTGACGCGCGGCATGGCGAGATAGAGGATCGAGCCGTCCATGGCCACGATCAGCACCAGGGGCAACACTGCCATCAGCCCCAGCCACGCCTTTCGATCCGTGGAACGTGGAAGTGAAATATCGGTCATCGAACACAAATCCTCTGCGGGCGGCGCGCGAAGGCGTGCCGCTTCTGCCGCCGGCGCGAGGCCGGCGGACGGTTGCGATTGAAGGGTGGATCCTATATACTCTTAGTAAGATACTTTTGGTATATAGTGATGTCAAGCACGGCCGGGAAAACCAGGAACGCTCCGAAGCGCCTTCGCCTCACCCGCGAGGAGCGGCTGCGCCAGCTCCTGGACGTGGCGTGGCGGCTGGTCGGGGAGGAAGGCACGGACGCCCTGTCCCTGCCCCGGCTGTCGGACGAGGCCGCCGTCACCAAGCCGGTGGTCTACGACCACTTCGGCACGCGCAACGGCTTGCTGGTTGCGCTCTACCGGGACTTCGACGCCCGGCAGACGGCGATCATTGACGCGGCACTCGAGACGAGGGAACCGACCCTGGAAGGAACGGCCCGCGTCCTCGCCTCCTCCTACGTGGAATGCGTGCTAGCCCAGGGCCGGGAGATCTCCGGCGTGCTGGCAGCCCTGGC
>NZ_DASYHS010000199.1:0-2505 GCF_035998295.1 Arenibaculum sp.
CCCCATGTCGGCTTCGAGTTCGGGGCCAACCAGCTCTGGATCGACCGCGTGGACGGCCTCAGCCAGGCGGAGCTGTGGCTGGAGCTGGTCACCGACGACGTCCCGCAGGCATCGAGGCACCTGGAGGCGGCCGGCGTCGTGCGATGCGACGAGATCGAGGCCCTGCCCCAGGGGTTCGAGGGGTTCTGGATCTCCAACCCGGCATCGATCATCCACATCGTCTCGAAGCCGGGCCAGTACTGAGGCGCTGAAGGCCCCCTCACCGCACCGGCCCTGAGCCCGGACGGTGAGGGGCCGCGTCGCGTCACTCGTACTCGGCCGTGGTGGTACGGGTCTTGTTGTCGTAGAAAAGCGTGATCGCGGTAATGGTGCAGAGGTCGAAGTCCTCCCACACCGCTTCCTCGTCATCGGTGTAGACGACCTTCAGGTCGTACTCGCAGGCCGACGTCGCCGGATGGAAGTTGATGTCGACGAACGTCCCGTTCCCGAAGAAGTCCTTGCCCATGACATCTTCTTCCCAGCTGTCGGTGCTCGTGGGCGAGACGTAGACCTCCCGGATGTCGTAGCCGGTCCTGTTGACCAAGCGGAAATCCTGCATGCCCTGGGCCAGCGCGGCCGAGCTGACCGCCAGCCCGAGGACGCCCATAGCCACCATCACGGTCCGCATTCGTGTCTCCATGTCGAAAGACGGACGACCGCCACCGGTCGTCCGTCTCCGAGAATGGAACGCCAATTTACTAAAAATCGTTACTTGCTGCGGTGATCGAAGCGGGCATCGATCCATTTGACCATCTCGGTGCGCGACGTGCCGGCATCGGTGGGCGGCATGACCATGACCCTGTCGAATGCGCCGGCATTGACCTTGATCTGGGTTGCCGGTTCGTTGTCGACGATCGGGGCGGTCATCAGGTCGGTCCCGGAATGGCTCGCCAGCCCCGGGTTCACCGTGCCGTGCTCCATGTCGTTCCAGGCGGACTTCGGCACCTCCGTGCTGGTCAGCGAGCCCCGGTCCCTGAGCATCACGCGGAAGAGATGGGGCGTGCCCCCGGCGTTCTTGACGCTGAGCTTGGCGACCGAGTCGGCGTAGGCCTTGTGGAGCGGCGGCGCCGCCCCGTCGGTCAGGTAGAAGCCCGGGCCGAGCTGGCTGACCGCGTAGTTCACCTGCGCGCCGCTGGGCACCTTCAGGCCGCCGTAGAGCGAGGAGGCGTGGGTCGACGAGGTGCCATGGAGGCCGGCGAAGGTATAGCCGGACAGATGGCTCGTCACCTGCCCGAAGCTGATCCGGTCCTGATAGTAGTGGTAGTCGATCTGATGGAGGGCGACGTTGTCGACATAGGCCTTCATGACCGTCGATACGCCGCGCAGCCGGGCCAGGGCCTGGAGGTCGCCCGCAGCCGCCGCGCAGTTCGCAACCCTCAGAAGGAGAACGGTCCGCTCCATGTCCGCGACGTATGCGGCGAAACGGTTGACCGACGCGCTCGAATACGACGCCTGCTCCGCGGCCTTCGCGTGCCCCCTGTAGAGGCTGCCGACCCGCTTCTTCACGGCGTCCAGGTCGACGGCCATGCCGGCCCGCTCGATCGCCGCAGCCATCTGTGCCATCGCCGTGGTGGCGGCCTTCAGCCTCTGCTCCAGCATCTTGAAACGTGTCTGCTGGGGGTCGACCACCGCGGAGGACGAGGACGCGTCCATGCGCTGGACCACGCGGGCACCGGCCTGGGAGGGCCGGAGCTTGCACTGTGCCGGCTGGGAGGTGGCCGGCTGGGAGATCACCGGCTGGCGGATGGCCGGCTCCCTGGCCGTCGCGGCGCGGAGCCCCATGCGGTCGGCCTCCGCCTCCAGCATCCGATCGTTGACGATCGCCACGCCGCTCGCGAGCGGGTTGCGCACGCGCCCCGTCCGCTGCTGGACGACATGGGCGAGCTCGTGGCCGAGCAGGCGCTGGCCGGCCGGCGAGGCCGGGTCGTACCGGCCCGGCGCGAAATGGATGCGCGAGCCGTAAGTGAAGGCCTGCGCACCCAGGGCCGCCGGTTCCGGGCCGACATGGACGCGCACGTCCGCGAAGCCGGTGCCGAACACCGTCTCCATCTTCCGCTGCACGGCCGGCGGCAGCGGCTGGCCGCCATGCGCCGGAAGCCTCACGCGGTCGGCGGGGAACGGCGTGGCGCCCGTCCGGGCCACCCCGGTCGCGAAGAAGCATTGCACGACGCCGCGATCGTTCCTCATGGAGCCCCCGTTTCCTGGCGGACCGATTGTTAACCGACACGCCACGGGCGAGCAATGTCGTTTCACCTCGCGCGGCACTGCCCTGCAGCACCCAGCCGGGGCGTTGCCAAGACCGCCCCGCCTGCATTAACTGTCAGCAGGACATTTTCACGAGGGATGACGGCACATGTCGACACCGGCCGCCGACGGGTTCCGCATGCCGGCGGAATGGGAACGCCACAGCCGCTGCTGGATGGCCTGGCCCTGCCGCCCCGAGACCTTCCTGTGCGGCATCGACGC
>NZ_DASYHS010000203.1:0-2043 GCF_035998295.1 Arenibaculum sp.
ACGCCCCAATCTAGCCATATTGACTTTCTATCCAGGGAATGCGCTGTAGGCGGCTTCGGCCGTGCCGGCGCGCCTTCCAGGGGACAGTTCCGCCGCGTGCGGCCATGCACCACATGTGGTAGAAGCCTACCGCATAGCCCACCAGAAATGACGGAGCCGTAAGGGGCGAGACGACGCATGGCTGGCCATTCGCAATTCAAGAACATCATGCACCGCAAGGGAGCGCAGGACGCCAAGCGCTCCAAAATGTTCAACAAGCTCGCGCGCGAGATCACGGTCTCCGCGAAGTCGGGCCTGCCCGACCCGGCGGCGAACCCGCGGCTGCGCGCGGCGATCCAGGCCGCGCGCGCCCAGAACATGCCCAAGGACCGCATCGAGCGTGCGATCAAGCAGGGCAGCCCCGGCGGCGACGACGCCAACTACGAGGAAGTGCGCTACGAGGGCTACGGCCCCGGCGGCGTCGCCCTCATCGTCGAGGCGCTGACCGACAACCGCAACCGCACCGCCGCGGAGGTCCGCTCCGCCTTCGCCAAGCACGGCGGCTCGCTCGGCGAGACGGGCTCGGTCGCGTTCATGTTCAGCCGCATCGGGCTGATCACCTATCCCGCCTCGACCGCGGGCGCCGAGGAGATGTTCGAGGCGGCCCTCGAGGCCGGGGCCGAGAACGTCGAGTCCTTCGAAGAGGCGCACGAGATCACGACCGCGATGGAGGACCTCTCGGCCGTGCGCGACGCGCTGGAGGCCCGCTTCGGCACGCCCGACAGCGCGCGGCTGGCCTGGAAGCCGCTGAACACCGTCGCCCCCGACGACGAGACGGCGCAGACCCTGCTGAAGCTGGTCGACGTCCTGGACGACAGCGACGACGTCCAGAACGTGTCCGGCAACTTCGAGATCTCCGACGAGGCGATGGAGCGTCTGAGCGCCTGATGACAGCGAACCGTCCGTCCGGTCCGGGCGTCATGCGGCTGATCGGCCTCGACCCGGGGCTGCGCCACACCGGCTGGGGCGTCATCGACGTCGCCGGCAACCGCCTGAGCCACGTGGCGGACGGCGCCGTCCATTCCGACGACCGCCTGTCGCTGGCCGAGCGCCTGGTCCAGCTCCACGACCGCCTGTCGGAGGTGATCGAGCGCTGGCAGCCCGACGAGGCCGCGGTCGAGGAGACCTTCGTCAACAAGAACGCCGCCTCGACCCTGAAGCTCGGCATGGCGCGCGGCGTCGTGCTGATGGTGCCGGCCAAGGCCGGGCTGCCCGTGGCCGAGTACCCGACCAGCCTGGTCAAGAAGTCCGTGGTCGGGACCGGCGGGGCCGACAAGGCGCAGGTCCAGGTGATGATCCGCATGCTGCTCCCCGGCTCGCAGATCGCGTCGGCCGACGCCGCCGACGCGCTGGCGGTCGCCGTGTGCCACGCCCACCACGCCCAGACCCGGCGCATCGTCGGCGGCATTCTGGCGGGAGGCGTGCGATGATCGCCAAGCTGACCGGCCGCCTCGACGGCGTCGGCACCGACCATTGCGTCGTCGACTGCGGCGGCGTCGGCTACCTCGTCTTCTGCTCGGCACGCACCCTGCGCCGCCTGGACGGGCAGGGCGGCCCCGTGTCGCTGCGGATCGAGACCCATGTCCGCGAGGACAACATCAGCCTCTACGGCTTCTTCGACCAGGCCGAGCGGGACTGGTTCCGCCTGCTGACGACCGTCCAGGGCGTCGGCTCGCGCGTCGCGCTCGCCGTGCTCTCGGTGATCGATCCCGAGCGCCTGCCGCAGGTGATCGCCGCCCAGGACCGCACCGCGCTCGTCCAGGCCGACGGGGTCGGGCCCAAGCTCGCCAACCGCATCCTGAGCGAGCTCAAGGACAAGGTGAGCGACCTGCGCATCGGCCCGGCCGCGCCGGCCTCCGCCGGGGCGGGCACGGCCGCCGTCCCGGTCGAGGCCGGGGCGACGGCCGACGCCGTGTCCGCGCTCGTCAACCTGGGCTACCGCCGCGCCGAGGCGTTCACCGCCGTCGCCACCGCCGCCCAGCGCCTCGGCGACGCCGCCAGCGT
>NZ_DASYHS010000273.1:0-5849 GCF_035998295.1 Arenibaculum sp.
GTTGGCCTTGATCGTGCCGGTGATGACGTCGACCGAGGGGCGCTGCGTCGCCATGATCAGGTGGATGCCCGCCGCGCGCGCCATCTGCGCCAGGCGCTGGATCGCCGCCTCGATGTCCTTGCCCGCGACCAGCATCAGGTCCGCCATCTCGTCGACGACGACCACGATGTAGGGGAGCGCCTTCAGCTCCATCGGCTGGTCCTCGTAGATCGGCTGGCGCGTCGCCTTGTCGAAGCCGACCTGGATCTGACGGGTCACCGTCTCGCCGGCCTCCAGCAGCTCCTGGATCCGGGCGTTGTAGCCTTCGATGTTGCGCACGCCGAAGCGGGCCATCGCGCGGTAGCGGTTCTCCATCTCGCGCACCGCCCATTTCAGCGCGACGATGGCCTTCTTCGGGTCGGTGACGACGGGCGTCAGCAGGTGCGGGATGTCGTCGTAGACCGACAGCTCCAGCATCTTCGGGTCGACCATGATGAAGCGGCATTTCTCCGGCGGCAGCCGGTAGAGCAGCGACAGGATCATGGTGTTGATCGCGACCGACTTGCCCGACCCGGTGGTGCCGGCGATCAGGAGGTGGGGCATCCGGGCGAGGTCGACCACCATGGGCGTGCCGCCGATGTCCTTGCCCAGCACGAGCGCCAGCTTCGCCGTGGAGGCGTTGAAGCTCTCATGCGTCAGCATCTCGCGCAGGAACACGGTCTCGCGGGTCGGGTTCGGCAGCTCGATGCCCATGACGCTGCGGCCGGGCACGATCGCGATGCGCACGGTGACCGCGCGCATCGAGCGCGCGATGTCCTCGGCGAGGTTGATGACGCGGCTGGACTTCGTGCCCGGCGCGGGCTCGAGTTCGTAGAGGGTGACGACCGGCCCGGTCCGGACCTCCATGATCTCGCCGCGGACGCCGAAATTGCGCAGGACCGTCTCCAGCTCGCGCGCCTTCCCGGCAAGCTCGCGCTCATCGAGTTCCTGGTCCTTGGGCGGGGGAGGGGCCCGCAGCAGCGTGATCGCCGGCAGCTCGTAGGGGGCGTCGGACAGCCTGCCCAGCACGGGAGCGTCCGGGAGGCCGTCGCCTTCCTCCCCGTCCTCGCCCGTTTCCTCCGGCACCGTGTCCGGATCGGGGGCGTCTTCCGGCGCTTCGCGCTCGAAGGTGGCGAGAAGGCCGGCGCGCAGGTTGGTCTCGGCCCATTCGATGCCGGCAAGGAACGCGTTGGCGGCCACGACGGCCGCGGCCTCGTCCTGCTGCCCCGTCCCGTAGACGATCGTTTCATCCGGCCGCCCGAGATCGGCGACCACGTCCCATTCGACGGCGCCGTCGGGCCAAGTGTTCTGGGCCAGGCGGAACCGCTTGCTGTTCACGGCGCACCAGAGATTGAACTCCTGCGCCGAGACGATATCTCCGGCCGTCGGCTCCGCGGCGGTGCGGCTGTCGGGGTGCTTGGTCATCGAATCCATGGCGTCTCTGGTCCTGCGGCCCGCTGCCCCGGGGCCGGCGCGATTGTAGCGCCGCCTCGTCTAGATATAGTTAAAATCCGTAAAGCATCCCTCGTCAGGGTACGCGCGGCACCGCGATCGCGACGATGCTCGGCCGCTCGATCCGATAGGCGCCGACGAGGATCTTGCTCACCGTCTCGCCGTCCTCGGACAGGGGGAGCACCAGGCGCTCCCAGGTCGAGGTCTGGCCGTCGAACTCGGCGGTGTAGAGGCGTGCGGCGGGACGCTTCAGGTCCCGCACGCTCTCGTACTCGACGCGGAGTTGCCGGCGCTGCTCGTCCGGCAGCTCCGCGATCGACTGGCCGGCCCGGTCCGTCCGGAAATTCTCGGCGAAGTTCTGCCCGTAATAGCTGTATACGAAGTCGCCGTCCGGACCGATGTCCATGATCAGCAGATTGCCGAGCCAGGGGCGCAGGGCCGCGGGATCGAGGTCCGAGGCGAGGGGAATGCCGCCTTGGGCCCGTTCGAGCCAATGCGCGTGGAGGCCCAGCAACTTGGGGTGGCGAAGAGTGAGTGTGTCTTCGGTCATTCTTCTCGGGGACGGGCTGGGGCGGGCATGGTGCCGTGGCTCCGGAACGGGTATCAGGGGGCCGCGCGTGGGCGCAAGGGCTTTTGTTCGGATGCGGGCTCGCCGGCGTCGAGGCAAAGCCGGCACGGGACGAAGGCGTTAATACCGTTGTCCCACCTTCCCGCCACGGCCATATTAACGATTGCTTAGCCTCGATGATGTCGTAATCGCACGCGGACTTGGAGGTGTGCGAAAGTGGATCGTGCCGTGAAAGATACCGTCGTCCTCGGGCGCGACGCCGCGCATGGGAACCAGGAGGCCGCCACGAGGCCGACGGACGCGAAGCTGCCCTTGCGGCGCCGGGTCCTGATCCTCCTCGTCCTCGCGGCCGGCGCATGGGGCCTCGTTGGTCTTGCCGTGTACGGGCTGGGTGCGCTTTTCTTCTGAGGCCGCGCGGAACCTCGGGCTCCTGAACGTTTTCGGGAAGCGGCAACCGTAACGGCCGCTTCCGAACCTCGACACGATGATCCTTTCCCCGATCGACGCCGAAACCCTTCCCGACGCGCTGGACACGTTCGGGGCGAACCTCGCCGGCGATCCCTTCGCCCGCACGGCCTTCGCACGCATCCGGGACAGCCGCCGGAACGCGCGCGGCGGCGAGGAGCGCTGGAGGGCGGACGCCCTGACGCTCGCCGCCTCCCTCGGGATCGAGACGCTCGACGAGGAGCCCCGGGCGGCGTTCAGCTGGGACGGCCGCCGCATCCGCACACGCAGCGAACCCTCGGTCCTGATCCACGAGATCGCCCATTGGCAGCTCTGCCCGCCGGAGAGGCGGGAGCTCTACGACTTCGGGCTCGGCGCCGGGCCGGAGACGGGCCGCAGGGCCGACGCGGACGCCGTCGCCGTCGCCAGCCCCGAGGAACGCCAGGACGAGGAGTGCCTGACCTCGCTGCTGGGCATCCTGTGGGAGGTCGAGCTGGGCCAGCCCGGGCTGCTGGCCTTCCTGGAGCAGAACTGGCTGGAAGGGTACCGGCGGCCCGCGGCGGCCGAGCATTTCCAACGGTCCGTCGCCCGCCTGCGTGCGGCCGGCTTCCTCGACCCCGACGGGCGGCCGGTGCGGCGCGCGCGCCGTGCCGGGGAGCCTCTCTGAACAAGCACCCGGGGTGGAAAACTCCGGATCGGGCATTCCGTCGGATGCAACCACTGCGGGGGAAAGGTTGCGGAGTGGCGTGTATGTTCGCTTGACGTGACGCTGCGCAGCGCGCCAGAGTGGTGCCGGTATTCTGCTTTTCGTTGAAGGCTGTGCATGGCCGGGGATCCGGGGCCGATTGGCCCGAGAGGGTTGGTTGGCCGGCGCCCGGACGGTGGGCTTCTCCTGCTCGCCGGAGCCGCCGTTCTATGCGCCGTCCCGGTGGTCTGGCGCGACGCGGCGCTTCCGGCCCTGGCCGGGAGCGTCCTGCTGCTGTGGATCTTCGTCGCGCGCGCGGCGGGATGGCGCCGGCGGTCCGGCGGCATCCCGGTCGAGGAGCTGGGGACGGGCCTGCCCGACCTGCTGGCGACCGTGCGCGGCGGGATCGTCACCCATGTGAACGTGGCGGGCGCCGAAATCCTGGGCCTGACGCCGGGCGACGTGGTCGGGCGACCGCTGTCCCGGTTCGTCGAGCGGCCGCCGGAGCCCGGCGGCTGGCGGCGGATAGAGCTGAACGGGAGGGACGGCGTGCCCATCCAGGCCGACGCCGTCTGGGTGGCGCGGGGCCACGCCGGTCCGGGGCTCCTGCTCGCCAGGCAACCGGCGGCACGGCTTCCGGACGACGCCTTGCGCGAGGCCAAGGAACTCGCGGAACTCTCCAGCCGCGCCAAGAACCGCCTGCTTGCCGACGTGAGCCATGAAATCCGTACGCCGCTCAACGCGATCATCGGCTTCTCCGAGATTCTGGTCGAGGACCTGCGCGACCAGGGCGTGCCGGAGCAGATCCTCGGCTATGCCGGCGACATTCGGGAGAGCGGCAACCACCTGCTCGCGATCGTGAACGACATGCTCGACCACGCGAAGATCCACACCGGCAACATGGACCTGCGCCGGGACGAGATCGACGTCGGGGAGCTGGTCGCATCGACGCTGCGCATGGTCGCGGTCCGCGCCGAGCAGGGGCGGGTGCGGCTGGTGCGGCAGGTCGCCCCGGGGATGCCGCACCTCGTGGCGGACGGGCTCAAGCTGAAGCAGATCCTGCTGAACCTGGTGACGAACGCTGTCAAATTCACGAAACCCGGAGGCACCGTCACCGTCGGAGCCGCGCCCGGCCCCGACGGGCGGGCGGACCTGTTCGTCGCCGACACGGGCATCGGCATGACGGCCGGCGAGATCGAGATCGCGATGCAGCCGTTCGGCCAAGTCTACGGGGCGATGGGACGCAGCGGCGAAGGGACGGGGCTGGGCCTGCCGCTGGCGCGGTCGCTGGCGGAGCTTCACGCAGGCGTGCTGCTGATCGAGAGCGAGCCCGGGCTCGGGACGCGCGCGACGGTGCGGCTGCCGGCGGAGCGGGTCCGGCATCCGCAGCCGGCCGACCTCGCGCGGAGCGCAGAGCAGGAGACGTGCGGCGGCGCCTGACAGTCGGCCACGGGGGCCGGCCTCAAGTGGCGCGTTCCTTCGTGGCCGTCTCCGGGGAGCGCGGCTCGCGGGGCCGTCCGGAAGCGGCCGGCGGCTTTCCTTTCGCCGTCCGTGCGGCGACGACGTCTTCGAGGCGGCGCAGTGGCCGGAGAAGATAAGGGCTTACCTGGTCGTCCGTCTGGGCCATGGTCGGGGCCTCGCCGTTGCGGTCCGCCCGAAGGTGATGGAGAAGGCGAGGCTTGCAAAGTCGGGCGGATGGGCCTTGGGAAGCAAAAAGGAAGTAACCGCAGGGATCGAGGCATCCTAGTTCCCTGCCGGCGTGTTCGAACGTATGGCAATATGGGTGCGAGGAGCCATGCAGATCGTCGACAGCCGGCCCGGATGCTACATGCTGGAATGCGAGTGCGCGCGGGGCGAGCAGTTCCGTGCCGAGCGGCTGACGCTCACGGTGGAATGCCCCCATTGCGGGCGAACCCGGCTGACGGCCGACCTCGTCGCGACCTGGGTGCTCCGGGCCCGGGGCGGCATGTCGGCCGACGCGGCGGACTGATGCCGCGGCCCCGGCGCGTCCACGGGCGCGTTCATTCGCCGCGGACGTCCTCGACCATCGCCTCCAGCCGCGCATAGTCGCGGATCACGAGACCGCTGCCGCCGCGCACGACGATGCCGCCGCGCGCGAGGTCGCCCAGCACGCGCGCGACCGTCTCGCGGGTGGTGCTGACCCTGCTCGCGATGTCGGAATGGACCGGGATCGGCACGATCTCCGCCGTGTTGTCGGCGCGCAGGGCCGGCTTGGCGAGCCGCAGCAGCTCGGCATGGACGCGGTTGTTGGCGCCGAGCGTGCTCAGATCCATGATCCGGCCGGTCGCGCGGCGTATGATCGCCGCCATCCGCTGCATCACCGACAGCGCGATGTCCGGATGGCCGACGACGATCTCGCGGAACAGGCGCGGCGGCATGAAGGCGACGTGCGTCTCGGCCAGCGCGACCACGGATGCGGAGCGCGGCTTGCCGTCGATGGCCGACAACTCGCCGAAATAGCCGCTGGCATCGACGTCGTCGAAGCTGATCTCGCGGCCGGAGAGGGAATGCATGACCACACGGACGCGCCCGCCGACGACGAAGCAGACGTCGTGGGTGTCGCTCATGTGGTCGATGATCTGCTCGTCCTCCCGGTAGCGGCGCCATGCGCACTGGCGCGCGACCGAGGCCCGTTCCTGCGCGCCGAGCGGTCCGAGCAGG
>NZ_DASYHS010000016.1:0-12170 GCF_035998295.1 Arenibaculum sp.
ATCTATGCGGAGGCCAACCCGCTGCGCGGCCGGCCCCGGTCCGTCGGCGAGCTTCCCGAAGGCGCCGTCATCGTGGCGGATCGCCGGGTCGCACGCCGCAGGAAGGCCGGATGAAGTTCCTGATCGACGAGTGCCTGAGCCTCGCACTCGCCCTGAGGGCCCATGCCGCAGGATACGGGGAGTCCTCCCACGTCGTCTGGCTGGGGTGCAGCGGCTGGAAGGATTGGGACCTGAAGCCGCTCATAGTCGACACGATTGGACCTTCGTCACGAGAAACGCTGTCGACTTCCGTGGGCCCGCGAGTGCTCCCGGCAGCAAGGGCCAGTATGCGCATGCGGCGATCCATGCCGGTCTGATCTGCCTGAACGCCCCCGACGGGCATGGACCTCGACACGCAGATCGAGCTGCTCGAGCAGGCGTTGGAAGAACTCGCTGCCGACGGTGATCTCGTCAACCAGGTTCTCGAGATCACCCTGGAGGACGACGGCCTTCACGTTCGCCGGTACCGTCTCCCGGCGGACGCTCTCTAGCCGCTGCACCGGGAAGGGCCGGCGCACGATCGCGACCAATTCGGCTCTCACCCTCACCGATGCGCGTCGGTAGGCCAGTGCGAAGACCTCCGCGACGTTCGTACCGACGGGGCAGGCCGGGTGTCAGGGGGCCATTCCGAAAGCGCGGCCATCGTCCTTCCCAGGTGTCGTATTCCTGGATCTCTTGTGGCCAGTCCGGCTCAGGCCGCGACAAACGAGACGCGATGGCGGAATCCCGATCGAGGCGGGGCGTCCTTGCATCGCCCGCCCGCCCGCCCGTTCCGCGGCGGCCATGCCGCGCCGGCATGGGCTCATGCCCCGCAGACGCCTACCGGACCTTCGCATCTGCAGCAATCCTCTGCGCGTACGGCAGCCCGCCGCCTCTTCGCCGCAGGGACGAGAGCATGCCCGGTCCGCCCGACTGGCATCCGCGCGAGCGCTACGACGCTCTGTTGCGCCTGACCAAGGCCGGCTGGGCGTGGGAGTTCCTGCGCCGCAATCCCGCCTACCGCGACGAGGCGGCCCGGGCGGGCGTGAATGCCGGACCTTGCGTACAGGCCCGTCGCTGGGGCCTGCCCTTTCCTGCACGATCCCGCCCACCCGGCGTGTGCCCGGCCCGTGTTCTGGCGGCCCGAGGTGCTGCCCGACGTCGTCCGGCTGCACCCGGCCGGCGGCGGGGACGCCGCCTGCCTGCGCTACGATCCCGGCCAGTGGCCCGGCCGCCTCGACCGTTTCGCCGACGACGACGGGCTGCTGCTGATCCTGTCTGCCGGCGGGGCCGAGCACCGGCTGTGGCTGGCCGCCGAGCCCGCCCCGGGTACGCCGCTCGCCGTCATGATCGGCCTCGACCCGCATGCCCCGGCGCGCGCCGAGGCCGCGCTGTGCCTGTGGCGGCATCTTTGCGGCCGGGCGGAGCCGCGCCGGCCGGCGCGGCCGCCGCCGCGCGTGCAGCGCCTCGCCCGCGCCCTGCAGGCGCTCGACGGCCGGATGGCCGGCGCCAGCTACCGCGAGATCGCCCTCGTCCTGTTCGGCGAGGCCCGTCTGCGCGAGGCCGGCTACTGGCGGACCAGCCACCTGCGCGATGCCGCCGTCGGTCTGGTCGCGACCGGCCGCGCGCTGATGGCGGGCGGCTACCGGCGCCTGCTCCTCTCCTCCTTGCGATGAGGCGCGCACGGGGGATAGTGGAATCCGGGGGGCCGATTCCGCCATCCCCTCTGGGCCGCGTCTTCGCCCAAGCTGCCCTGCATCCGCCCGGGACCTTCGGGCCCCTTCCAGCCACCGAGGAGAGCGACCATGACCGCCGAGCCGCGCCCCGAGCCGCGCCGCTTCCTGGACACCTGGGACGCCGCGCGCTGGCTCAACCTGTCGCACCGCACGCTCGAGAAGTTCCGCGTCACCGGCGGCGGCCCCGCCTACCGCAAGCTCGGCCGGCGCGTCGTCTACGCGCCCGAGGACCTGGATCGCTGGGCCGAGGAGGGCCGCCGCCGCTCGACCTCCGAGCCGGCACCGCGCCGCCCGGCGTGATCCCCGGTCCGCACATGTGACCGGCCGTTCCAGGGATGTGCGCCGGTCGCGCCGTCCCGCTCAGTGCCTGGAGCACGGCGGAGGCGCCTCGATGGTGCAGGGACGCCGTCCCTGGCGACGTCGGGTCCGCCGTCCCGCCGAGCGCGGCCGGCCGGGTGCGGCAGAGGCCGGCCGACGGGGCAGGGGCGGAACGGGTGACCACGGCCGGTCGCATCCCCGGGCGGCGGCACCTGGCGGCGGCGCGATCAGCCGCCTTGGGCGGCCGGGATGATGTCCTCCGCCAGCAGGGCGTTCAACTCGCCGACATACCCGCCGGAACGGGCCGGCCGCGTGGGATCGGACGTCACGACGACGGTGAGGTTGAGCGCCGGCACGACATACAGCATCTGCCCGCCATAGCCCCTGGCATAGACGACCCGGTGCCCGTCGAGTTCGGTCAGGAACCAGCCGTAGCCGTAGGCGTCGCCGGAGAAAGGCGAGCGGGTCCGCGGCGTCCAGGACTGCGCGATCCAGTCGGCGCCGAGGACGCGGGCGTCCGCCCATACGCCGCCGTTGCGCCACATCTCCGCGAACCTGAACAGGGCCAGGGGGGACAGGGCCATGTTGTTGCCGCCCATGTAGAAGCCCTGCGGGTCCCGCGTCCACCCCGGCACGGCGACGTCGAGCGGATCGCCCAGCCAGGCGCGGGCCAGGTCCAGCAGGGAACGCCCGGCGCGCCGCGACAGCACGGCCCCGAGGACGTGGTAGCTCCCGGTCGAATAGAGCATCCCCGCGCCCGGCTCGGCCTCGAACGGCCGGCTGAGCGCGAACGCCACCCAGTTCGGGCTCTGCACCCAGCGCCCGTAGTTGGGGCCGGAGGTGCGCTCCAGCCCGGCCTGCATGGTCAGGAGCTGCGCGATGGTGATGCCGGCCACCCGGGGGTCGGCCCGGGAGGGGATCAATTCGGGCGCGGTGTCGCCCAGCGTCGCCCCGACGCCGGAGATCAAGCCGCGGTCGATGGCGATGCCGGCCAGGGTCGCGACCAGCGTCTTCGACACGGACTTGACGTTGACCGACCGGTCGAGCGGCGGGCCGCGGAAGGCTTCCGCCAGCAGTACCCGCCCGCGGCGCCCGACGATCACGCTGTGCAACTGGTCGAGACCGGCGGCCCGCGCGGCGACCCGGCGGCGCAGCTGCGGGGCCGCCGCCGGCGCCGCCGCCGACCGGCCTGCCGCAGCAGTCAGGAGCAGTGCCGGGGCCCCCAGACAGGCCCGGATCAGGGCGCGGCGGGTGACCGCCGTGTGCTTGCGATTCGTCATGCCAGGAAAGGTGGGTCGGCATGCCCGGGTTCCAAGCGCTCGGGCCTGCCGTCCGGCCGACGTCCGGGGTGGTCGTTCTCATGAGTTCGCCCTCCGGAGCCGGTGTGCGGCAGCGACCAGGTTGGACAGGGGCCGGTATCGGACACAGGACGCCTGCGAGCATCCAGAAGGCAACCTGTAGGCCTGTCGCTCGAAGCACAGCGGGGCCATCGCGAGTTGGAGCGTCGTTTGGGCCATCGCCAGAGTGGGCAGAAGGGCGACGAGAGCGATGCCGCCGACGGTGATGACAGGCTTGCTGCCCAGCCGCGTGCCCAGCACGCCGGCAAGCTGCATGGCAAAGACCGAGCCGCCTTCCAGGCAAAGGAGGAGCGCGCAGAGCGTCGCGTCGTCGATTCCCGGCAGCGCCGGGCCGGAGCGTTTCGGCTGGCTGGACCTGTGGGCCGGGCAGCTGGTCGCGGCCCTGCCGGCAGGCCATCCGCTGGAAAGGCGCAACGGCCTCGGCTGGGCCGACCTCGACGCCGAGCCGCTGGTGCTGCGCAGTTGGGAGGTGACCCGCCCCGTGCAGGCACTGCTGGAGCGCCGCTGTGCCGGCCGCCGGCCGCCGGCGGTCGAGCACCGGGTCGGCCGCGACGGGCTGCTCGGCCTGGTCGCCGCCGGCTACGGCGTCGCGGTCGTGCCCGAGGCCGCCGCGGGGCTGCCCTGGCCGGGCGTTGTGTTCGTGCCCATCGCCGAGCCGGATGCCGTGGTGCCGGTCTCGCTCGCGTGGCGCCCGGACGACGCCAATCCGGTGCTGCGCCGCTTTCTCAGCCATGTCCGCCGCCACCACCGGGGACAGGGGCGGGCCGCGCCGGCGGCGGGGCCACCAGCGCCCGTTCGATCTCCGAGCAGAAGCCGATGATCAGCGGCCGGTGGCGCCGGTCGTTGTGGCGGAGCATGGCCAGCACGATGTCCTGGAGCAGCCAGCCGGTGCCGAGCCGGCGCATCTCCGCGACCGCGGGCCGGCCGTAATAGGACCCGACCAGGCAGTCGTGCCCATAGTCGTTGCTCGGCTCCACCGCCCAGAAGTCGCGCCGCGAGCCATCATCGTTCGGCTTGGCGAGGGTCTTCACGAAGGGCAACCGGATCTCGCCGGCCGGCTCGGGAGCGTCGTCCGGATCCTGCTCCTCGTCCATGTCCGGCTCCGGCCTGTACTGGATAGCATAAACTGAAATATCCATAAATGCGCAACGACATGCAAGCCCTGGCGCGGCGGCATGCCCGGTCGGCGCCGCTTGTCACAGACGCTTCGTTGGCTAAGCTATGGGAGCGGAGAATGGGAAATGGAGGAATTTGTCGTGGATCGAGGTGGGGCGGCGTGCCCTGATGCGGGCATGACGGTCTTCGCCCGGCGCCTGCGCGCGCGTCTCGATCACCTGAAGATGTCCAGGGCCAAGCTCTCGGATCTGACGGGCTTCCATGAATCGACGCTGAAGAAGCTCGCGGAGGGCGGATCGGCCAGCCTGCAGCAGCCGGCCCGCTTCCTGGCGCTGTGCCGGGCTCTCCAGGTCACGCCGGCCCAGCTGCTCGGCTTCGAGCCGCTGCCGCGCGATGTCTCCGGCCGATCGGATCTGCGCGACCAGGCTGTGGACGCCGTCTTGGCCGCGGTCGACGGGCTCGACGAGGGGCGGCTGCGTTTCGCTGCCGAACTGCTCGACCTGCTCCACCAGCACCGGGAGACGTTCAGGCGCTAGGCACGACGGGAAGCCGGGAAACGGTCCTGGCGTCGGCTCGGTGGTGAGCCACCGGATCCCGACAATCCGTTGGCACTCCATCTGATATGCTGGTCGACAGACATCGAAATGGCGGCAACATCTGATATACCGGACTTGATGCCCTGTCCGCGACATCTCATATATTGGACGTGATGTGCGTATTCGTGCTTGGCATCTGGTGTGTGGGACATCGTCGATGTTGGACCTGGAACTCCTCGGCGAACGGATCGCGGTGCGGCGGCGGGAACTCGGCATGACGCAGCCTGAGCTGGCCCGGCGTGCCGGAGTCGGCCGGTCGACCCTCGCGGCCCTGGAGGGAGGGAAGATGGCCGAACTCGGGTTCAACAAGGTCGCGCATATCCTGGCAGCCCTGGGCCTCGAGCTGAGACTGGTGAGCGCCAATCGCGGCCGGCCGACCTTTGACGAACTGAAGGAGGAGCAGGGACCCCATGCTTAAGGTCTGGTCCGAGGATATGGCCGCCGGCTATCTCGACCGCAGCGACAGGGGCCCTGGATCGGTCTTCGCCTACGAGATGGCGGCGGACGAGGCGAGGGCGGTCTCGCTCAGCATGCCGAAACGGCTCGCGTCATACGAGCAGGCGTTCGGGCTTCATCCGATCTTCGAGATGAACCTGCCCGAAGGCGCGCTGCGCGAGCGCCTGCGCCTGGCCTTTGCCAAGGCGACCGGCCATTTCGACGATCTCGACCTCCTCGCCGTGACCGGCCGCTCGCAATTGGGGCGTCTTCGCTACACCGCCCGGGACGGCAACCTCGACGAGGATGTCCCGTTCCAGTCGGTGGACGAGATCCTGGCCCGGCGCCGGGACGGCAGCCTGTTCTCGTACCTTCTGGAGCGGTTCGCCGCCCATTCCGGCGTCAGCGGCGTCCAGCCCAAGATCCTCATCCGCGACGAGGCCGATTCGGCGATCCTCGAGGAGAGCAGGGGGCGATTTTCCACGAGTTTCCGTGGCGCCACGCACATCGTGAAGTTTTGGAATCCCGCCGACTATCCCCAGTTGGCGGCCAACGAGTTCTTCTGCCTGCGGGCGGCCGAGCGCTGCGGGCTGGACGTGCCGCGCTTCCGGCTGGCCGAGGACGGCACGGCCCTGGTGCTCGACCGGTTCGACCTCCGTGCGGACGGCACCTACCGCGGCATGGAGGATTTCTGCGTCCTCAACGGCCTGTCGACCTCGCGCAAGTACCATGGCGGCTACGAGAAGACCGTGTTCCGCAGGCTGAAGGACTACATGGTCGGGGACATCGAAGCCTGGCGCCGGGATGCCGGGCGCCTGTTCACGCTGTTCGTCCTCAATTGCGCGGTCCGCAACGGCGACGCGCATCTCAAGAACTTCGCCGTCGTTTATGACGACGTGCGCGCGACGCCGCGCCTGTCGCCCGTCTACGACATCGTGACGACGACCGTCTACCTGCCCGAGGATCGGATGGCGCTGACCTTGAACGCCAAGCCGCTGTGGCCCGAGGCACGGCATCTCGACCAGCTCGGAACGACGCGCTGCGCCTTGGCGCCGGCCGAGGCGGCGGCGGTCCGCGAACGCGTCGCCGACGCCATGTCCGAAAGCCTGGCCGAGATGGCGGTCCATGCCGCCGAGCATCCGGAGTTCACCGAGATCGCCGACCGGATGGCGACCGTCTGGCAGGAAGGGATCCGAACCTCGCTCGGCGTCGCGGCCAGGCACGTTTCCCCGGCCAGGTGAGCCCTCGGGCCTTCCAGGGCGCTCGGCGGCACGGACCGTCCATGGAGCCGGGAGTGCCTGCCCCAGCGGACAGGAATCCGACCTGACGGCAGTCGCGGCAGGTGACCGTTCAAGCCGATTCCGGGTTGGCCGGCTTCTCCGGTCCCTGCCGGTCCAACCCGTCGAGCAGGCGCCGGGCCTGATCGAACCGGGGCTCGTCCATCGCGCTCAACGCCGCCCGGATGCGCGCCTGCAGCACGGCGCGCTCGGGGAGCTCGATGCCGTCGTCCAGGCCCGGGATCGGGTCGAGGCCGAGGGCCTGGTGCGGCGTCAGCGCCAGCGCCTTGCACAGCCGCACCAGCTCGTCGGGATCGGGCAGGCTCTTGATCTCGCCGTTCAGCAGCTTGGTGAACCTCTGATACGTGACGCCGGCCCGCTCGGCCGTGGCCTTGCCGACGAGGCCGAGCTGGGCGTGGCGGCGCGCGAGGCGCTGGGCAAAGTCCTTCATGGGTCCACTGTGCCGCTCCCCGTCTTCCGCGCCATGATAAAATGGGATAAAGACAAGTATTCTGTTTTGGTGGACTTGCACCGACCATGCGCCCGTTGCGCCTCGTTCTGCTGGTCGTGCTGGCGGCGCTCCATATCGGCGCCGTCGGCCCGCGGCCGCCGGCCGGCACTGCCGGGCCGGTGACGGTGGACGTCGCCGGCGGGCGCTACCGGCTGGCGGCGATAGAGCCGGGCTGGCCGCTGGAGGCCTGTCCGGCGCTCGGCCTGCTGACCTGGGAGCGCACCGTCGCCTGCACGCCGGTGGCGGGCGTCGGCCGGCCCGAGCCGGAGGCGCGGTGTGAGGCCGACGGCATCGACATCGCCGAGGCGCTGCTGGCCTACGGGCTCGCGCGCACCACGCCGGCCGCTTCGCCGGCCTACCGCCAGATCGAAGGCGTCGCCGGCGTATTCGGCCGCGGCATCTGGGATGACCAGGCGCACTGGCCTCCCTGGCGCTGACCGGCCCGGGAGGCGCGATGAGGGTACTCCGCCTGCGCCGAACTGGGGCGGGTACGCCCGAGGACGACCGGTAGCGGTCGGTTGCGCCCCTGGACACCGGCGCGAGCCGGGGCGTGATCCGGCAACTGGCGGTGCTTTGACCGGGTCGAAGCGCTCGGGTAGGGCGGAAGGACGCAACCGCCCGACAGGGAGAGCCAGCCCATGACCGCAACCCGCTGCGAGCGCTTCGGCATCGTTCCCGCCGCCTGGTTCGCCGATCCCGCACTCGGCGCCGACGAGATCGCGGTGCTGGCGGCGCTCGCCGTCCATGCCGACCCGCAGGGCCTGTGCTGGCCGAGCCAGGCGGCACTCGCCCGAAGCCTCAGGCGCTCGCGCACCTGGGTCATCAAGGTCATCAACCGCCTGGAGGCGGCTGGCGCTCTCGAGCGCACCCGGCGCATCGCCGCGAACGGCGCCATGCGCACCTGCCTCTACCGCCTCGTCCGGCGCCCGCGCCTCGATGGTGCGCGCGCACAGCCGGCCGCCTCGAGCGGCGCCGAGCGGGCCTGGGGCGAAGCGGTCGTGGACGTATCCGAGCCCGAGCGCACCCGGGATGATGAGGCTGAAGCGGAAGCCGAGCCTGAGCGGGCGCGCAAAGGCAGCGGGGGGCTCGGGCAGGAGCGCCGGGCCGGAGCGCGGGTGGTCGACCCGGCCTGGCTGCCGAGCACCACCGACGTCGCCTGGGCGCGCGAGCGCCGGCCCGACATCGACCCGCTGATGTTCACCGAGTTCTTCATCGCCGCCTGCCGCGCCAACGGCTACCGCTACCACGATCATGCCGCCGCCTGGCGCGCCTGGCTGCTCGACCGCAAGCGAGGCCTGCCCCATGCCCAGCCCCGATCCCCGTCCGGCCGGCCGCGCCGCAGCTGGCGCGACGAGCTCGCCGAGCGCAACGAGCGTGCGGCGGACGCGTGCATTCGCCGCTTCATGGAGCGCCGAGCCCGCGCCGCTCATCCCGTTTGACCGCGAGATCGCCGCTACTCTGCCGGCGGCACTCGCCCAGGTCCGCGCCAGCCTCGCCCCCGGCGATCCGGCGGCGGTCGCCCACGCGCTCGCGCGCCTCTACCGCCGCTTCGACATGGAGCCGCCGGCGCCCGGCGACCTCGATCTCGACGTCGCCGAGATGAGCGCCTGGCCGGCCGACCTGTTCGAGCAGGCGTTCCGCCACGTCTGGACCACCTATGCGCTGTCGCGCCGGCCAAGGGTGTCGGACTTCCTGGCCGGCATAGCCGACGACCTCGCCGAGCGCCGGGCCGACCTGCACGCGCTCGAAGCCTTGGCCCGCAAGCTCGAGCACCGCCGCCGCCGGTCCTGAGCCGGCCGTCTCCCGCGCCACGTTCCCGTTCCGCCCGCCCCGGCCCGGATTCTTCGAGGTCCCGGAGCGGGGGCGTTCGCGTGCCGCCGGCCTGTCGCGCCGGTCACGGCCCCGTTCCCCGGGCGCGCTTTCGCCGCGACATCCAGCGCGTAGGGCGAACGGGCCCCGTCCGGCTGGTGACACGAACAGCACCAGATGAATCATATATAAGACAGACAGACTCCCCGCACCGGCCGTTCGCGGCCGGCATTGGTGCTTTGGGAAACTTCGGATTCTCCAATTACATCGTGGAGCCGAATGCCCGCAATCGGCGAAATGCCTCCATGGACATTCTCGCGCGCCGCCTGACCGCCCGGCTGGATCATTTGCGCCTCTCGATGGCCGAGCTGGAGCGCCGCACCGGCCTGCACCGCCAGACGCTGAAGAAACTCGCTTCTGGCAAGGCGACGACCCTGCCGCCGGCCGCCTCGTTCCTGCGCCTGTGCGAGGTGGTCGGCCTGCAGCCGCTCGAGCTGCTCGGCCTGACGCCGGCGCCGGGTGATGGCGAGGCGCTGGCACCGCCGGCGCACGAGGCCGAGGTCCGTGCCCTGCTGGCAAACCTGGACCGGCTCGACGAGGCGCAGCTCGCGCTCGCGGTCGATCTGCTCGACACGCTGAACCGGCATGCCGCCGCCCTGGAGGGCGTGCCGAAGCGCCCGGCGCCGCGTGAAAGAAGGAAGGGCGAGGCAGGGGCGCGCGGCACCCGCCGGACCCGATCCGCCGACCGGTCGCCGGCGTAGAGGCTCCCCAGCATCGTGGGCGCCCACTGGGACGGGCTCGGCCTTGAATGCAGTGCAGAGAATGTGCATATTCCGCTCATGTCATGCAGCGGAGATGAGCCATGCTGAACCCCTTTCTGGACAGGGTGACGGATCGCGAGCGCGGTACGATCTCCCCGGAGCGGGTCAGCGAGGCCCTGCACGTGCCAATGGCGCGCCTGGCAGAGCTGGCGCATGTCCACCGCAACACGCTCGCCCGCCAGCCGGACTCGCCGGTGGTCCAGGAGCGCCTGGGCGTGGTCGCCCGCATCGTCGCGGCCGCCGGCGAATTGACCGGCGACGCCGGGCGGGCGGTGGTCTGGTTCCGCCACCAGCCGCTCGCCGGCTTCGACGGTCGCACCGCAGAGGAGCTGGTCGCCGCCGGGCACGCCGAGGCGGTGCTGGCACATCTGGAGATGTTGCGCGACGGCGTCTACGCGTGATCCGGGCTGCCGGCCGTTTCTGGCGGATGCTCGCCCCGCGCTGGGCACACCGGCCGCTGAGCGGCGAGGGAGCCGCGCGCCATGGCGGGCGCTTCAACGAGCGCGGCCGCCCGGCGCTCTACATGTCGGAGGCGTTCGTCACCGCGATCGCGGAGTACGAGCAGGACCTGGGCATCCGCCCCGGCATGCTGTGCGCCTACGACGTCGACGTCGGCCCCGTCGCCGACCTGTGCGACCCGGCCGCGCGCGAGGCTCTTGGCGTCGCTGCCGCGGTGCTCGCCTGCCCCTGGAAGCATATCCTGCTGGTCGAGAAGGCGCGCCCGCCGACATGGGACCTCGCCGAACGGCTGGTCGGGCAGGGCTTCGCCGGCCTGCGCGCCCCCTCGGTGCGCGATCCCCAAGGCATCAACCTGGTGCTCTGGTCCTGGAACGACGCTCCGGACCGCCGGGTGGCCGCGCTCGACCCGCTCGGCGACCTGCCGATGAACCAGGCGTCCTGGCCGTCCGCCTGACATCCTCGCCGGCCGGGTCTTTCAGCCGGCACGGCGCGTGGGCATGCGGTTGCTCCCCGCGGTTCGGCACTTCACTACACGGCCAGTCTTCCTGAGCGGATGAGGACCGTGATGGCGCGTTGGCGGCTTCGGCACGCGAGGGTCGGGTTCGGCGAGCTGGTGAGGCGAGCGGCTGAGGAGGGGCCGCAGGTCGTCACCCTACGGAGCAGGGAGGCGGCGGTCGTCCTGTCCGCGGAAGACTACCGCCGCCTTATAGCCGGGCGGAGGACTGCGTCGACCTGCTGCTCCGGTTCCCGGAGGTCCCTGGCGAGGGCCGCTGTCGCGCTCGAAGGCACGCGGTCGGCGGAGACCGCACGCGAGGTCGAGTTCTAGGCAGGAACCGGCGCGCGCATTCGCCGGCTCACCCGGCCGGCCGATCGCCGGCATAGAGCGCCTCCAGCATGCGGCGGGCGGCGGCGAACTCCTGCGGGCCGGCGCGCCTCAGCGCCGCCCCCAGGCGGGCTAGCAGCAGCGCCCGCCGTGGTACAGCCGCCGCGTCGTCGAGGCCGGGCACGGGAGCGTGCCCGAGAGCCTGCGCCGGGGTGAGGGCGAGCGCCTCGCACAGGCGCAGCAGCAACTCGGGCCGGGGCAGGCCCTTGGCCCGGCCGGCCAGCAGCTTCTTGAAGGTCTGGTACTTCATGCCGACCCGGCGCGCGGTATCGGCGCCGTTGAGGCCGAGCTGGTCGTGCCGCCGGGTCAGGCGCGCGCCGAGGTCCTGCATGGTCCCGCTCCGATTAGGCGATCGCACCGGGCGGGGACGATAGCCCGCCCGGGACCGCCTGTCAGCGCCCGCCTGCGGGGGACGCGATCTCGTGCAGCCGTTCCCACTGCCCGCGCCGCTCGCCGGTCGCCCGCGCCGCCGTCGAGACGAGCCAGGCCAGCGCGGCGGCGTTGCGGACGTCGAGCCCGTCGACCAGCAACTCGATCGTGTCCAGCGCTGCAGGTCGAGACGGCTGCGCTCCATGTGGATGGAAATCCCGCGCGGCCGCGCCTGATCCCGAGCCGGGTCCGACCTCGGTTGCCCGCTTGGCGGACTTGCCCCCGCTGCTTACATAGTGCTTACACGCTCGCGGCGAGGATGGGGCGGTGGTGCCCAAGTGCTTGAAAAGACTGGTGCCGGGTGTCGGACTCGAACCGACGACCTACCGCTTACAAGGCGGTTGCTCTACCAGCTGAGCTAACCCGGCGCCGGTCACGGGCAGACTAGCGCGTGGGCGCGGGCC